>NZ_JAPDDT010000002.1:600000-878983 GCF_025950235.1 Luteolibacter arcticus
GGGAGAAGGCGGCGGAACTTGAAGCTGTCGTGCCTTTGCGAGCAGCGGGCTGAAAGCGGATGGGCTGGAGAAGAAGTTTGCGGGAAGAGGCTGCTTAAGGTCGGCCCGCAGCTACCCCCTCCTCCTCAAAAACTCCGCCGGCGACACGCCGTGAACCCGCTTGAAGACGCGGGAGAAGTGGAAAGCATCCAGGCCGAGGCGTTCGGCGACTTCGCGGACGATCTTGTCGCCGCCATCGAGCAGGGCGGCGGCGTGGCGCATGCGGCAGCGGAGCAGTGCGTGGTAGGGTGTCTCGTGGCAGTGGAGGGAAAACAGCCGGGACAGGTAGGCGGGGGAGACGTGGCAGGCGGCGGCGACCTCGGCGGCGGTGGTGAATTCCAGGAAGCGCTCCTCGATGCAGGTGCGGCACTTCAGGAAGGTCTGGTAGGATTGGTCGCGACCGCTGCCGGCGACCACCGATTCGGCGAGCGTGAGCAGCAGGATTTCCGCCTGGAGCGCGGCGATCTTTGTGGCCTGCGGGCCGGCGTGCTTGCCGGTTTCGAGAAGTTGCTCGAAGGCGCGCTCGACCTCGTCGGGATTGCCGGTGCTGCGGCAGGAGCCGGGCGCGAGGCCCGCGGCGCGCAGCAGGTCGGTGCCGGCCCGGCCGCTGAAATCGAGGAAGTATTTCTGCAAGGGATCAGCTGGGTCGGACTCAATGCGGTGGGCGCAGCCGGGGCCGTAGGCGAAGACGGTGCCGCGTCGCAGCGGCCAGTCCTTTCCCGCCATGGCGAGCTTTCCCGCGCCACCGGCGACGAACTCTACGCAGAGGAAGGGGAAGTCCGCCCGCTCGACGTGGAAGTCCGGAGCGCAGGATTCCCAGCCGCCGCAGACGACGGTCAGCGTGTGGCCGGGGGGGGGATTGAGATTCAGGTAAAAGCGCCGCGCCTCCGTCACCTGGCGGGAGATAAAGGATGGAAGTTCCGTGGCGGGCCGATTCACGAAATTCAAGATGCTTTGCCGAATTTTCGGGTCAAGGATCGTCATGGATTGGCAAAGATCCGCCATGGCCATGCGGGCCCGGCCGCGCCATGGTGGCCGCGTCTTCATTTTTCATGAACTACCGTCCGCTCGGCTCCACCGGCCTCCAGGTCCCCGTTCTCGGTTTCGGCGCGTCATCGCTGGGCTCCGTATTCCGTCAGGTCTCGCTCGCTGACTGCATCGCCACGGTCCAGGCGGCGCTGGAGGGCGGGATGAATTTCATCGATGTCTCGCCCTCGTATGGCGAGACGCTGGCCGAGCTGCGGCTGGGCCGGGCGCTGGAAGGCGTACCCCGCGAGTCCTACCTGCTGGCAACGAAGATCGGCAGCTACTCCGAACCGCGCGGCGACTACGATTTCTCGAAGGCGAGCACCGAGCGCAGTGTGGAGCACAGCCTGAAGCGCCTCGGCGTGGACTACGTGGACCTGATCCAGTGCCACGACATCGAATTCGCTGACCACGACCAGATCGTGAATGAGACGCTGCCCACGCTGCACCGGCTGAGGGAGCAGGGCTACGTGCGGCACATCGGCATCACCGGGCTGCCGCTGAAGATCTTCCCTGCCATCCTCGACCGGGTGGAGCCGGGCGTGGTGGAGACCATCCTTTCCTTCTGCCACTACGAGCTGAACGATACCTCGCTGGGCGATCTGATTCCGTATCTGGAGGAGAAGGGCGTGGGGATCATCAATGCCTCGCCGACCGGCATGGGTTTGCTCACGCAGCGTGGCGCGCCCGCCTGGCACCCCTCCACCCCGGCGATCCAGGAAGGCTGTCGCAAGGCGATGGAGCATTGCCGAGCGAAGGGCGTGGATATCGTGCGGCTGGCGATCCAATTCGCGTGTGACGATGAGCGGATCGCCTGCACCCTGGTGGGCTCGGCCAACCCGGAGAACATCAAGGCGAACATCAACCACCTTGAAGCGCCCCGCGACCCCGAGCTGCTCGCGGAGGTGATGGAGATCCTTCAGCCGATCCACAATTTCAACTGGACCCGCGGGATGCCGCAGCACCGCGATGAGATTCTTGGTTGAAAACCTTTCTTCGCTGATGCGCTTCTTCGACCTTTCCCAACCTCTCTTCGACGGCTGCCCGAATTGCCACGTGCATCCGCCGGTGCGCTTGCCGGTGACGGCGGATCATCCGGCCGATGGCTGGCGGATGGAGGAATTTCACATGGCCTCGCACACCGGCACGCACCTCGATGCGCCGCTGCACAAGATCGCGGGCGGAGCGACGATCGATTCGTTCCCGCTGGAGACCTTCACCGGCGAGTGCTGCATCCTCGATCTCACGCATCTCTCCGCCGGTCACCCGATTGGACCGGATGACTTGGGCGGTGCGGAGCCGGGCAAGATCCTGCTGCTCAATACCGGCTGGGGTCACAAGCGCGCGAAGACGGACGAGTGGATCCATGGCACGCCTTATCTCGCGCCGGAGGGAGCGCAGTGGATTGTCGATCAAGGTATCCCGGCGGTGGGCATCGATCACTTTTCGATCGGCGGCACCGGGCCGGACAACACGCCGACGCATGAGATCCTGTTAGGGAACAATGTGTGGGTGATCGAGGAGCTATGCTTCCGCGATGGCTGGCGCGAGTTCGCCAAAGGCGCGACCTTCATGGCGCTGCCGTTGTTGTTGCCCGGCTTCTCCGGGTCGCCGTGCCGGGCGGTGCTGGTGAAGAGCGGAAATTGAATCAACCACAGATGAACACGGATGGACACAGATGGCTGAAGGATGGCGAGGCCCAAGCTTCGTTCCGTAGGCGCGGTGGTGACACCGCGGAAGCCGCCTATAATGCCCGCTCCACCCTCGCTTCCGCGGTGTCACCACCGCGCCTACGTTTCGGAATCCCTGCCTTTCATCTGTGTCCTTCTGCGTTCATCTGTGGTTGAAAAACTCGAATCACTCCGCGGCTCGCGTTTAGCATGAAACTCCTCGTCCATATCCATCCCGACGACAATGTGGCCGTCGCGCCGCAAGCGATCGCAGCGGGAACGCGTGATGGCGGGCTCGACTTCGCCGACATCCCCGCGGGCCACAAGGCGGCGCTGCGGCCGATCGCGGCGGGCGAGCCGGTGATCAAGTATGGCTTTCCCATCGGCCTCGCCACAGCGGACATCGCGCCGGGCGAGCATGTCCATGTTCATAATGTCCGCACCGGACTCGCGGAGGACACGGAGCTGAAATACGAGGGTTCTCGTAGTTCGATCCCCGCCGCGGGTGAGGTGCCGGTCTTCATGGGCTACCGTCGTCCCGACGGTCGTGCGGCGACGCGCAACGAGATCTGGATCGTCAATACGGTGGCCTGCGTGAATGTGCCGAGCCAGCGCATCGCCGATCTCGCTGCACGCGAGTTCGTCACGCCCGGCGGGGCCATCGATGGCATCCACGCCTTCACCCATCCCTATGGATGCTCGCAGCTTGGCGATGACCTGGGCCACACGCGCAAGATCCTCGCCGGACTCGTTCGCCATCCGAATGCCGCGGCGGTGCTGATCCTCGGCCTCGGTTGCGAGAATAACACGCTGAAGTCCTTCCTCGCCGAAGCCGGCACGCTTGATCCACAGCGGGTGAAATTCTTCAACGCGCAGGAAGTGTTGGATGAGATCGAGCATGGCCTCGAGGCAATTCGTGAGCTGGTCGCCTATGCCTCGCAGTTCAAGCGCGAGCCGATTCCCGCGAGCGAGCTGGTGCTGGGCATGAAGTGCGGAGGGAGCGACGGCTTCAGCGGCATCACCGCGAATCCTTTGGTGGGCCGGATTTCGGAGAGGCTCTCAAGCTGGGGCGGGACGGCGATTCTAACAGAAGTTCCCGAGATGTTCGGTGCCGAGGCACCGCTTTTCAGTCGTTGCGATAGCGAACAAACCTTCGACGAAGCGCTCGGCATGGTGAACGAGTTCAAGGAATACTTCCGCCGCCACGGCGAAGCGGTCCATGAGAACCCGTCGCCCGGCAATAAGGACGGCGGCATCACCACGCTGGAGGAGAAGTCACTCGGCTGCATCCAGAAGGGTGGCCGCGCGCCGGTGAAGCAAGTGGTCGGCTACGGCGAGTCCGCGAAGCAAGGGCTTGGTGGTCTTTGCCTGGTCGAAGCGCCGGGTAATGACGGCGTCTCCTGCACTGCGCTCGCTGCCGCCGGTGCACATGAGATCCTCTTCACCACTGGCCGCGGGACGCCGCTCGGCGTGCCGGTGCCAACGCTCAAGATCGCGTCGAATCACTCGCTCGCCGAACGCAAGCCCGGCTGGATCGACTTCGATGCCGGACGCTTGTTAGATCCCGAAGCCTCCGCCGACCAGGTCGCCGATGATTTGATGTCGCTCATCCTCGAAGTGGCCTCCGGCAAGGAGGCGAAGAACGAACGCAATGGCTTCCGCGAGATCACCATCTGGAAGCAAGGCGTGACCCTCTAACCTGTCGCCGATGCCTCTGAACTCACGCCGCCGTCCTCTTCGTCCCAACGGGACGACTCATAAAAGCCCGGCACGTAGTGCCGGGTTTGTTGGGGGGCGGATCGGCGTCCTGAAGGGACGCCCCATGCGGGGGGCGGTGCGCCCGAAGGGGTCGGCCCGTTTGGATGCCGCCGGCCTGACCCCGCATGAGCCGACCCTTCAGGACGGGGTGACCTTGCGCTCCCAACCCGGCACTTCGTGCCGGGCTATTATGAGTGGTCCCGTTGGGACCTTTGGAGCGGGTTGCTTCGTGAGGATGTGTTGTGTTGTTAGGCCGCGTTTCTCCGTTGGAACGCGTTGCTCCGTCCGGCCTTTTTCAAGTCTTCTGTCTGTCGTCTTCCCATCTTCTGTCTCCCTACCATGATCCTCCAATTCGGTGCCGGCAACTTCCTCCGCGCGTTCGTTGATCTGTTCGTTTCGCAGACCGGCTTCGACCGCATCGTGGTGGTCCAATCCACCGGCATCGAGCGGGCTGAGGCGCTGAATCGCGCGGGCTGCAGGTATCACGTCGCGATCCAAGGGTTTGCCGATGGCCGGGTGATCGATGAGACGGAAGAGGTCGCTTCCATTCGTGAAGCGCTTCACGCTGGCACGCAGTGGGACAAGGTGCTCGAGGCGGCCCGTGATCCGGAGTTGCGCTGGATTGTCTCGAACACGACCGAGGCGGGTTTCGCGCTCGATGATGCGGACACCGCGAATGACGGCATGCCGCAGTCCTTCCCCGCGAAGCTCCTGGCCGTGCTACTTGCGCGTCATGCCGCGGGCTTGTCAGGCGTGACGGTGTTGCCTTGCGAACTCATCGAGCACAACGGCGACCGCTTGCGCGAGCTGGTGCTGGAGCAAGCGGCACGCTGGCAGATCTCCCCGGAGGCCATCGTGTGGCTGAAGGAAAGCTGCGCGTGGGTGAACAACCTCGTCGATCGCATCGTGCCCGGGCCGCCGAAGGAGCATCCGCTGTTAGGGGAGGATCCCTTGCTGCTGTCGGCCGAGCCGTTTGCGTTTTGGGCGATCGAGACGACGGACGAGTTTCCGCTGAAGCACCCGGCCATCGTCACCTCGCCGGACATCACGCCGTACTACCTGCGGAAAGTCCGCATCCTGAATGGCCTCCACTCCGCACTAGTCTGCCATGCCGTGCCGCTGGGCATCGAGACCGTCCGCGAGGCGGTGGAGCACCCGGAGGTCGGCCCGTGGTTGGAGCGGTTGCTCACCGAGGAAATTGTTCCCGTGCTGGAAGGCCGCGTGGACGATCCCACCGGCTTCGGCCGCACCACGCTCGACCGCTTCCGCAATCCTTTCCTGGAGCACAAGCTCTCCGCCATCGCGCTTAACCACGAGGCCAAGGTGAAGGTGCGACTGCTACCGACCTACGAGGAATATCGTAGCAAGTTCGGGAAGGAGCCGGAACTGCTATCGGCGATTCTGGGCAAGGGCTGATGTTGCCCGGTTCGCGTTGCTCTTATTTGACGCGGGCTCACGATTTGAGATCATCCTCCGGATCGCGTTGTAGCGGGCTTCATGAGAATTTTACGGACCACGTAGGTCTTCGACGCAGCATCGTGCCAGCCGGTGCCGTCGCGACCGAAGAAGCTGAGCCAGTCCAACGGGATGAGGCGTGCCATGGTTCGTCCGAGCAAGCGGAGCCGGGTCGGAGAGAATCCCTCGGCATCGCAGACCGCGGTGCGGGTCAGCAGCTTGCCGGGCGTGGTCTTGAATGCGACTTCAGTCGCCAAATAGAAAAGCAGCAGCCCCGACCAGTTCAAAAGAAGTGAGAGCCGGCGTTCCGGCATGTCACGCAGGGCTTCGAGCCACGGGTCGGGAAAGAACGGCAGTAAGAATTTCAAGAGCGCACCAAGGGCGATCAGACCGAGCGCCGAGTCGACCAGGCAATGGATCGCCCGCTGCCACTTCGCAGCGTAGTCGAGATCGGGCAGTTGGACGGGGATTTGGTTCATGGCTGCAAGACTTGATCGTTCCTCAAGTAAAAGCATGCCGCGTGGCGGTGCGGCAAGTCTTCGTCATTCCCCGCGTATTGCCAAATTCCATTCATTCGATTCACTGGCTCCGATGAACCCACGCGCCCTTCTATTTCTTCTTCCGACCCTTGCCTTGGCCCATCCCGATCACGGGACGCAACCGGGCAAGGATATTCATGAAGCAGTCCGCACCGGCAATGGCGCGTGGCAGTATGAAGCCGTCCCGCATTGGGGTGAGCTGCCGGATGGCAAGAACCTCGGCCCGACCCACGGCGGCGTGATCATCGATGCGAAGACCGGGCTGATCTATGTCTCCACCGATGCCGCGCACGGCATCCTCGTCTATCAGCCGGATGGCAAGCTGGCGAAGAGCATCGCGCCGGAGTGCCAGGGCTTCCACGCCATGGCGGTGCGCGAGGAAGGCGGCCAGACCGTGATCTACGGTGCCCAGCTCGCCGGGCCGAAGCCGCTGCGCGTCTGCAAGCTGGATACCGAGGGCAAGCTGTTGCTGGAGATTTCCAAGGCCACCGCCGGCGAGGTGCAGGGCGGTTGGAAGGGCCTGACCGCGGTGACCGTGGCACCCGACGGCGCGATCTTCTGCTCGATGGGCTACGGCGCGCAGTTCATCCACAAGTTCGACGCGGCCGGGAAGCACATCAAAACGTTCGGCGGCAAGGGCGGCGGCGATGGGCAAACGAATTGCAGCCACGGGATGGCGATCGACACGCGCTTCGGCGAGCCGCGGTTGCTGGTCTGCGACCGAGAGAACCGCCGGTTGGTCCATTTCGACCTCGAGGGGAAATGGATCGGTGTCCACGCGACGAACCTGCGCCGGCCGTGCACCGTTTCGATCCTCGGCGATGCCTGCGCGGTGGCCGAGCTGGAGGCGCGGGTGACCGTCCTCGACAAGAACGGCGCGCCGGTCGCCTTCCTCGGTGACAATCCCGACAAGAAGCAGTGGGCGAAGTTCCCGATTCCCCTGGAGCAAATGAAGCTTGGGATCTTCACGTCGCCGCACGGGTTGTCCTTCGACAAGGACGGCAATCTCTACGTGCAGGATTGGAACGCCAGCGGCCGGGTCACGAAGCTCAAGAAGCTCTGAGGCGGAGGTGCCCGCTCGGATCGGTCCGCGGAGTGATTCGGACCCGGCTGGAAACCCTCCGGGTTTCGAGGCTGCGTAGCTTGAAACCGGTGGTCTTCGACCACCGGCTACTGGCTTTGATCCCTCCGGGATCATGGTGGGTGCGATGGCCTCCCAAAATGCACGTGTCGCATTTCTACCATGAATTCGTCACGGGATCATGCCCCGCTTGCGGCTTGCCAGCGGGGTTTGTCCCCCTACCCTGCGCCGCCTGTCCGACATCCTAGAACGCCAATGAATACCGCCATCCTCTCCCAAGCCGCGACCCAAGCACGCGGCCTCGCCATGGACGCCGTCCATGCTTGCAACTCCGGCCACCTGGGCCTGCCGCTCGGCTGTGCGGAGATCGGCGCCGTCCTCTACAGCGGCGCTCTCCGCCAGAATCCGGACGCTCCGAAATGGCTCAACCGCGACCGTTTCATCCTCTCCGCCGGCCACGGCTCGATGTTCCTCTACACGTGGCTTCACCTCTCCGGCTACGCGCTGCCGCTGGATGAACTGAAGCGCTTCCGCCAGCTCGGCTCCCACACCCCGGGTCACCCGGAGTCCTTTGAAACCGTCGGCGTCGAGGCCACCACCGGCCCGCTCGGCCAGGGCATCGGCAATGCCGTCGGCTTCGCCCTTTCCGGCAAGCGCGCCGCGGCGAAGTTCAATACCGCCGACCACGTCATCTTCGACCAGCACATCTTCGCCCTGCACGGCGACGGCTGCCTTCAGGAAGGCGTCGCAAAGGAGGCCATCGCCTTCGCCGGCCACACCGGCCTCGATAACCTGATCCTCATCTATGACTCCAATGACGTCACTCTCGACGCCATGGCCGACCGGACCCAGGGCGAGGATGCGGAGGCTTACTTCAAGTCCCAGCAGTGGGACGCCGTAACCATCGATGGCCACGACTTCGCCGCGATCGCCGCCGCGATCGAGAAGGCCAAGTCTGACAAGAACGGCCGCCCGAAGGTGATCATCGCCAAGACCCTGATCGGAAAGGGCATCCCGCAGGTCGCCGGCACCGCCAGCGCCCACGGTGAAGGCGGCGCGAAATTCATCGATGAAGCCCGCGCGAATCTCGGCCTGCCAGCCGACGAGCACTTCTACGTTTCCGCCGAGGTCTATGCCCACTTCGCCGAAGTGAAGGCCGAGCAGAAAAAGGGCTTCGAAGCCTGGACGGCCACCTACAATGCATGGTCCGCCGCCAATCCGGAGCTCGCCGCCGAGTTGACCAATTCGGTCGCCGGTGCGGTGCCCAGCGACCTTTCCTCGAAGATCCCGGCTTTCGCCGCCGATTACAAGGACGCCACCCGCGGTGCCGGCGGCGTCGTGGTCCAGGCGCTTGCCAAGGCCGTGCCGCAATTCATCACCGGTTCGGCCGACCTTTACGGCTCCACCAAGAACTATATCAAGGACGGCGGCGACTTCTCCGCCAGCAATCCGCTCGGCCGCAATATCTGGTTCGGTATCCGCGAGCACGCGATGGGCGCCATCTGCAATGGCATCGCGTACGACGGCTTGTTCCGTGCGTCCGGCGCTACCTTCATGGTCTTCGCCGACTACGTCCGCCCGGCGATCCGCCTCGCTTCGCTGTCGAAGCTGCCGGTGACCTACATCTTCACCCACGACTCCGTCGGTGTCGGTGAAGACGGCCCGACCCACCAGCCGGTGGAGACCGTCAGCGGCCTGCGCGTGATCCCGAATCTCGACGTCATCCGCCCGGCCGATGCCGAGGAGACCGCCGGTGCCTTCGTCGCTGCGCAGCTCCGCTCCGATGGCCCCACGATGCTCAGCCTGACCCGCCAGGCGGTGCCACTGATGAATGAACTGTCCGTCGAAGAGCGCCGCGATGGCGTGCTGCGCGGCGGCTACATTGCGAAGAAGGAAAACGGCGATCTCAAGCTGATCCTCATGTCCTCCGGCTCCGAGCTGCAGCACGCGATGGCCGCGGTGGCTGAGCTTGGCGACGGCGTTCGCGTCGTCTCGATGCCTTGCTTCGAGCGCTTCGACCGCCAGGGTGCCGACTATCAGGAGAGCGTCTTGCCGAAGAGCTGCACCAAGCGCATCGCCATCGAAGCCGGCGTCTCCGGCCTCTGGTGGAAGTATGTCGGCCTCGGCGGCAAGGTCCTAGGCATCGACCGCTTCGGTATCAGCGCTCCGGGCAACACGGTGATGAAAGAGCTTGGCATGACCAAGGAGCACGTCGTCGCCGCGGCGAAGGCGCTTTAACGGAGTCTGTTTTCGATTTAGATCAAGGCGCGCTCTCTGCACGGGGAGCGCGCCTTTCTTATGTAGCGGCGCGTCTATGACCGTCGCACTTTGGCGGCAAGAAGCCGCATCGTGAGATCCCCGAATCGTCTCCACAAGGATGCGGCCCATGCCGCCAAAGTGCGACGGTCGCAGACCGACGCTACATGGTAAGGATCCCGCCCGGCAATCGTGGGTTTGCCACCCGTTCTTCCATGGGGCAAAATGTCAGCATGCGTCGATTGTTGGGGATCATGCTGATACCGGCCGCGGTTTTCGCGGAGCGGATCAACCACGAGGGACGCCTTCTCGGGGAGGTGCCGGTGGTGACGCAGCCCCTGCTCTTCAATACGCCGCAAGCGGATGCCGTGGTTTCCGCGATGCAGATCATGCCGCTCGACAGTCCTTGGAATGAGGACATTTCCACACGGCCGCTGCTGGCGAATAGCCCCGCCATGATCGGCCGGATCACCAGCGATCTGGATACGGACCGGCGGAACTTGCGGCTGTTCGAGGAGATGAACTACGCGCTGGTGCCCGAGTCCCAGGCGAAGGTGCCGATCACCTTCTTCCAGTATCCCGCCGAATCCGATCTCGATGGTGGCGCGTCCGGCATCGGCCAGTATCCGATTCCCGCGAACCTGCCGGTGGAAACCTGGCCGACCGGCACTGGCACGCTGACGCTGGAAGATTGGCAGGCGGACACCATCAACCGCGGCGGCGATCGTCACTCGATCACTGTGAAGCCGGGCTCCGGTTTCATCTGGGAGACATGGCTAACCAAGCGCGTGGGAGCTGCTTGGCGAGCGGCCAATGGCGCGAAGTTTTCCCTGAACTCCAATGCCCTGCGGCCCGCTGGCTGGACCTCAGCCGATGCCGCGGGTCTGCCGATGTTCCCGGCGCTGGTGCGCTATGACGAGTGCCAGCGTGGGATGGTCGAGCACGCCATGCGGATCGTGGTGAAGCGCACGCGCCGTGCCTACATTTACCCGGCGACTCACCATGCCTCCAATCCTGTGACGGAGGAGGAAGAGGTTCCCGCGATGGGCCAGCGGGTGCGCTTGAAGGCAAACTTCGCAATTCCCACGAACTGGACCATTCAAGAAAAGGCGGTGGCGCTCGGCCTGAAGAAGTACGGTGCCTTTGTCGCGGACAACGGGAACTTCTTCTCGATCTCCATCACGCCGGACAACCGCTACCCTTCGGGTTGCTTCAGCCGATTGCGGAATCTCTTGGTCAGTGATTTCGAGGTGATCCAAACCACTGGCGCCGGTGAAGGACCACGCTCGGCGGGAGCGCCTACTGCGAATGCGGGGCCCGATCTCAATGTGGTCGCTGGAGGCAGCGCGGACCTCGCTGGTGTGGTGACCCATAGCTTGCCGGTGACCGTGCAGTGGAAACTCTATGCGGGACCGGGCACGGTATCATTCGGAACCACGGGTCAGACCACGACGACCGCCGTTTTCACGGTGCCGGGCAATTACACGCTGATGCTGAAAGCGGCCGATGGCATTCACACGCCCGCCTTCGATGCTGTGAAAGTCGAGGTGACGCTGCCGGTGAGTGTGACCCGGGATGGCATCGACACGCGGATTGAGTTCCCCAGCGCGAGCGGCCGGCAGTACCGCGTGGAGCGAAGCGGGAATCTCACCGTTTGGCAGACCGTGGTGGATCAACTCATGGGAACGGGGGCCACTCTCCAAGCGACCCACGCGGGAACACCTGGCTCGCCGGAGACGAAGCAGTTCTACCGGGTCGTGGTTCTCGATTAAGATCCCCGTGAGCGCCGGTCTTCAGACCGGCCCGAATGGTCCCTTGATACCAGCCTCCACATCGGCCCGCTGGGAGCGCGGAGCCTGCGGCCCACAGAAGCACCTCATCCGATCTGCTGCTCCCCGAGGTCCGCATCGCCTTCACAGCCGGCAGTCATTTATATGACAACGTTCGTTATCAGGCCGGCAACGAAGGACCACTCGGGCCGGTCTGAAGACCGGCGCTTCCGGGAGAGGTCTCCCTCTCCACACTTGATTGCCAGCACTCCCTCCTCTCCTATCCTGTCACGCAATGGACCTCGACCTGCCCAGTGAGCTCTCTGATCGCTTCATCTGCTGGTGCCGGGCAGCCAATGCATCGGAGCCGGAAGCAGAGACGATCTGGTCAAGTCTCTCCGCACTCTATCAGGAACCCCACCGGCACTATCACACGCTGAGCCACATCGCCGCCTCGCTCGCGGAACTGGATGCTACCGGACACGGAATTCCGGAACTCGAAGGAGCGATCTGGTTTCACGATGTGGTTTACGACCCGACTCGGGCGGACAATGAGGAAGCGAGCATTGCTTGGTTCGAGAGCGTCACCGCGACATGGCTGGCACCGGAGACGAGGCTCACCATTGCTCGATTGATCTCCGCCACCGACTTCCGATTGCCGCGCTCGGATCGTGAGGATGAGGCGCTCATGGTGGACATCGATCTCGCGATTCTTTCCTCCGAATGGCCTGCCTACGATGCCTACCGGAGAGCGGTGCGACGCGAGTATGCCCATGTGCCGGACGAGGCTTTTCGGACCGGTCGCGCCAAGGTCATGGCGTCGTTTCTCAAGCAGCCGGTCTATCGCACGGCTTCCTATGCGATCCGCGAAGCCAAGGCTCGCGAGAACATCTCGCGCGAGCTTGAAGAACTGGCTTCGGGTCAGCCGCTGGCTTCTTGAGCCACTATCGGCTTGCACATCGCGATGGATGAACGACATCGGATGCCATGGAACTCGACTTGCTCGGCGCTCACGCCGACCGCGCTTATCCGATCCTCGCCGGGCTGGTGGTGCCGCGGCCGATTGCCTGGGTGACCACGCTCAATGAGAACGGCACCGTCAACGCCGCGCCCTTTTCCTTCTTCAATGTCTTCGGTGACGATCCACCGCTGGTCATCTTTGCTCCCGGTGATCGCGAGGATGGCACGCCGAAGGACAGCGCGAGGAACGCGAAGCGCACGGGTGAATTTGTCGTCAACCTCGTCGATGAAAGCCTCGCCGAAGTGATGAACCGCACGTCCGCGCCGCATCCGCCGGGGGCGAGTGAAACCGAACACGAAGGCTTGGCCACCGCGCCTTCCTCAGTGGTCGCACCGCCGCGGATCGCCGCTGCGCCGGCAGCGCTGGAGTGCAAGGTCCACTCGATTCAGGAGATCGGCACGAACCGGCTGGTGCTTGGCATCATCCATCGCGTCCACGTGCAGGATGCTCTCATCGATCCGGAGAAACTCCGGATCCGGCAGGAAGTTTACCACCCGATTGGCCGGATGGCGGTGCCGGATTGGTACTGCCACACGACCGACCTCTTCGAGATGACGCGGCCGCGTTGAGGTCCGTCATTCAGCGACCACTGGAGTCATCGCGCGAGGCGACCGGTGGTCATCCGCGGCGGCGGCATTGGCGGCCATGGTGATGACCAGGAGGATGAGCAAGGCCAGCAGCACGTGGTCGATGCTGATGCCTGGGAAATTCTTGAGCTTCGATTTCATGACCCGTGGCGATCGGGGTTTGATGAGGGCGAACCTTTCGTCCCTCTTCTAGCCAACGAATGGGAAACCTTGAATGGGACTTTCGGTGCAATTCCGTCGAGGTCTGGGATTTCATCGGAAGTGCTCGTCAAACGGAGTTGAAAGCGGGGCTGAATTGGTGCGGTATCGGTCGAATGCGTCGCACCCTGATCCTCCTCGCCGCCGGTTTCGTGGCGCCTGTTTCCGCCCAGAGCGGGATGGCCAAGGGTAATCCCGTCAAGGAGGCGGCGGGGCGGATGACCGTGCCGGCGGGCTTTGCCGTCGATCTCATCGCCGGCGAGCCGGATGTGGTGCAGCCGATCGCGATGTGCTTCGACGCCCGCGGGCGGATTTGGGTGGCCGAGGGGCTGACCTATCCGAAGCGTGCTCCGGAAGGGGAGGGGAAGGATCGCATCGTGATCTTCGAGGATGCCGATGCGAATGGCACTTTCGAGACCCGCAAGGTTTTCGCCGACGGGCTGAATCTGGTCAGCGGCATGGAGACGGGATTCGGCGGCGTCTTCGTGGGTGCCGCGCCGAACCTGATGTTCCTCGCGGATGAGAACAGCGACGACCGCGCCGATGGTGAACCGAAGATTTTGTTAGATGGCTGGGGCTACCAGGACACGCACGAGACGCTGAATTCATTCATCTGGGGGCCGGATGGCTGGCTCTATGGCTGCCATGGCGTCTTCACGCATTCCAAGGTCGGAAAGCCGGACACGCCGGATGACCAGCGCGTGCCGCTCAATGCGGGCATCTGGCGCTTTCATCCGGTCACGGAGAAGTTCGAGGTCTTCGCCCACGGCACCTCGAATCCGTGGGGACTCGATTTCAATGACTGGGGCGAGGCCTTCGTCGAGGCGTGCGTAATCCCTCACCTGTGGCACATCATTCCCGGCGGCTTCTACCAGCGGCAGGCCGGCTCGCATTACAACAAGCACATCTACGAGCCGCTGGAAACCATCGCCGATCACCGGCATTGGGTGGGCGACATCAGCGATCACGCGCACTGGGGCAAGGAGGATGCGGTGTCGAAGGAAGTGGCGGATGCCGGCGGCGGTCATGCTCACAGCGGCTTCGCGATATGCCTGAGCGAGGCATTCCCGAAGGAGATGCGTGGCAGCGCGCTGTTCTTCAACATCCACGGCCACCGCCTGAACCGCGATGTGTTGGAGCGGAAAGGCTCCGGCTGGACCGGCAAGCACGCGCCCGATGTGATGCTGTCGAATGACCAGTGGTTCCTCGGCGTGGCGATCGAGTCCGGGCCGGATGGCGCGCTCTACTTCACCGACTGGCATGATGAGACGAGCTGCCATCGTACCGATCCCGTGCGATGGAATCGTGGCAATGGCCGTGTCTTTCGCTTGCGCCATGGCGACGTGCAGCCGTGGCAAGGCGACTTGGCGAAAGTGTCCGACCTGGAACTCGCGAAGCACCAAGCGGGCCGCGACGAGTGGCGGATCCGCACCGCGCGGCGCGTGCTTCAGGAGCGCATGGCGAAGGGCAGCACGCTCGATCCGGCGGCGCGCGAGTTCCTCGTGAAGACCTTGCAGAGCCATCCCGATCCCACGCGCCGGCTGCGGGCCCTGTGGTGCCTGGGGGCGTGCGATTTGTTAGACCGGAGCCTGCTGCCGCTGGCGGATGCCGACGAGAGCGTCCGCGCCTGGGCGGTGCGTCTGGCGGCGCAGTCCGGCGCGGCCATGGAGCGCAGCCACTGGCTGAGGCTCGTGTCGAAGGAGGACTCACCGGTGGTGCTGCTTTCGCTGTGCTCCGCGCTGCCGAAGCTGCCGCGGGAACTCTCGATGGACCTCGCCGCCTGGATCGCCCCGAAGATGACCAAGGCGGATCCGAACCTCACGCGGATGTTCTGGTTCGGCGTCGAAGCGCAGGTGCCGTCCGATGAAGCGCGGGCCATGACCATGGCGCTGAGTTGCCCGGATGACCGGTTGGCAAAATGGACGGCGCGCCGGATTTCCTCGCCGGATGCGCTCGTGGAATCGCTCGCGACCGCAGGAAGAAGGACCGGGCTTCTTTTGGATGCTCTGACCGGCCGCCTCGACGAAAAGCCTGACGAGAGATTGTCAGCCACCCAGTTGCAGGTCATTTCGGCGCTCACCGGAGACAAGGCGGTGAAGGCCAAGGCCGCGGCGATTGCCGAGCGCAGCGGCGGCCAGCAAGCGATCGCCCGCCTGTGGTCGAAGGTGGAGGACCGCAAGGCGGATGCGGCAGACCGGCTGGATTCCCTGCGCCTGTTGGCGACCTTTTTGAAGGAGACCGACGAAAGCCGCCTCGCAGGCCTGCTGGATGATCCCGCGCTCCGCTTGCCGGTGCTGACGGCCCGGCCGGCCATGCTCGCGCATGGCGCGACGAGTGATCGCGTCGCTGGATTCACGGCGGAAGAAAAAGCCGCCGTGTCGCGACTCGCGGCAAGCGAGGGCCACGCCACGAAGCTGCTCGAGTGGCTGGCGGCGATGAAGCTCAAGCAACAGGATGTCCCCGCCGATGCGGTGGCGAGGCTTCGCGAAGTACGGAAGGCCTCGTTGCAGGCGAAGGTCGTTGAGCTATGGGGCGAGCCGACGACCGATGCCAATGCCCGTCGCGCAGTGATCGAAAGCTGGCACGGCAAGCTGACTCCCGCCGTGCTCGCAGGGGCGGACACCGCCAAGGGGCGCGCGATTTTCGACCGGACCTGCGCCGCTTGCCACAAGCTCTTCGGCGAAGGAGGCGCGATCGGCCCTGAACTCACCGGCGGCGAGCGCGGTAGTGTCGGCCACTGGCTGGACAACATTCTCGACCCGAATGCGCTGGTCGGGCAGGGCTATGCGCTCCACCGCATCGAGAAGAACGACGGCACCACCGTCACCGGCATGCTCGCGGGGGAGAACGATGGCGAACTGATCCTGCGCATGGTGGGCATCGAAACGCGGGTGGCGAAGAAGGACGTGAAGAGCAACACCGCGCTCGGGAACTCCATGATGCCGGAGGGCTTGCTCACCGGGCTTTCGGACGATGAGGTGCGCGACCTGATCGGCTACCTCATGTCGCCTGCCCAAGTGAAGAAGCCATGAGCCTCTCCCGAACTGCAATGCTGCTGGCGCTGGTGCTGTCAGGTGCACAGGCCGGGCAGACTGTCGTGGCGATCCGCGGCGAGGATTTCCTCATCAACGGCAAGCCCACGCTCGAAGGCCGCACTTGGCGAAAGCATGATGTGGAAGGCCTGCTCCCGAATTCGCGGATGGTGCAGGGCATCTTCGATGACTTGAACCCGGAGACCGCCAGGCAATGGGCCTATCCCGACACCGGCACGTGGGACGCGGAGCGCAACACCCGCGAGTTCGTCGCGGCGATGAAGGCATGGCGCGAGCACGGGCTGCTTGCCTTCACGCTCAACTTGCAGGGTGGTTCGCCGCAGGGCTACTCGAAGAACCAGCCGTGGCACAACTCAGCCTTCGATGAGAGCGGCGTGCTGCGCGAGGCCTACCTGGTCCGTCTCAAGGCCATCCTCGACGAGGCCGACCGGCTCGGGATGGCCGTGATCCTCGGCTACTTCTACTTCGGCCAGGACGAGCACCTGAAAGACGAGGCCGCGGTCATCCACGCCACCGACGCGGCGACGGATTGGATCGTGAAGCGGGGCTACCGCCACGTACTCGTCGAGATCAACAACGAGTGCGACGTTCGCTACGATCATGCGATCTTGAAGCCGGAGCGGGTGCACGAGTTGATCGACCGCGTGAAGCGTCGTTCGGCGGAGGCGGGAGTGCCGCTGTTGGCCAGCACCTCGTATGGAGGAGGGAGCCTGCCCGGGCCGAAGGTGGTGAAGGCTGCGGATTTCTTGTTGCTCCACGGCAACGGGGTGAAAGGACCGGAAGCGATCCGTTCGATGGTCGAGCGCACCCGCAAGATGGAGGGCTACCGTGGCCAGCCGATCGTCTTCAATGAGGACGACCACTTCGATTTCGAAATGGAGAACAACCACTTCACTGCCGCAACCGCCGCGGGTGCGTCGTGGGGCTACTTTGATTTCCGCATGAAGGACGAGGGTTTCGCCGAAGGATTCCAGAGCGTGCCGGTCGATTGGTCGATCAGCAGCGAACGTAAAAAGGGCTTCTTCCGCCTGCTTGCGGAGATGAGCGGGGAAGGGAAGTAGCGGCTCTCGTTTTTCGCAGCACACCACGCGCCGTCATGAATTCCGTTCGTAGTCATCGCAGCACGAATCATCAAAGAATCATCGTTTAAAAGTCACTTTCGATCCGAAATGGGGCTCTGCGTGCTTTGCTTTCCCTTACCAACGTGAAAGTCACTCCCGCGAAACGCGCCATTCCGTCCAGCCGCCGCCACTATCATCTCCCGAGCCGCCAGAACCCCGATTCGTGGCAGGGCTGGGTGGGAGATCGGCGTGGGAAGCGAAGCCGCTGGGAGTGGGTCTTCGCGCTGGTCATGGTCGTGGCGCTGGTGGGGGCGATCGTATTTTGGCGGATGGTGTGAAGTCCGCCGGCACCGGATCCCGGCGGGTCACACCTTGCGCAGCACGCCTGTCGAGTCGCCGAAGCGTTTCTCCTTCACGCCCATCTCCTCCATCATCCGGAGGTAGAGATTGGCGAGCGGGACATTCTCCCCGAGTTCGACGTGGCGGCCGGGCTTGAAGGCACCACCGGCATTGCCAGCGAGGACGATGGGCAGGTCGTCGTGGTTGTGACGGTCGCCGTCGGAAATGCAGCCGCCATACACGATCATCGAGTTGTGGAGCAGGCTCTTGCCGTCCACGTCCTCGGTGTTCTTCATCTTGTCGAGGAAGTAGGCGAGCTGCTGCATGTAGAAGAGGTCGATCTTGGCGATCTTCTCCAGGTTGTCTTTCTTGCCCTGGTGGTGGGAGATGTTGTGGTGGCCATCATTGACGCCGATCTCCTTGAAGCTGCGGTTGCTGCCGTCGTGCGCCATCAGGAAGGTGGAGATGCGGGTGGAGTCGGTTTTGAAGGCCAGCACCATCATGTCCATCATCAGCCGCAGGTGATCCCCATAGGTGCCGGGCTCGCCCTTCGGCGCGGCTTGGCCGGGGTCGGGTGGCAGGCCCATGGCCTCGGTCTTCTCGATCTGCTTCTCGATCTCGCGGACGCCGGTGAGGTACTCATCGAGCTTCTGCTGGTCGCCGCGGCCGAGCCGGCGGTGGAGCGCCTTCGCGTCGTGCTCGATGAAGTCGAGCATCGACTTCTTGGCGGCGTAGCGGCGGCCCAGGCTGTCGGCGCGCTCCTTCGCATCGCCCGCGCCGAAGAGGCGCTCGAAGACGGCGCGCGCATTCGACTCCGGGGTCATCGGCTGGTTTTCCGAGCGCCAGGAGAGGTTGAATTGATAGGCGCAGGAGTAGCCGGAGTCGCAGGAGCCGGACTTGCGCACGCCATCCGCGGAGAGTTCCAGCGAAGGCAGGCGGGTCTGGCTGCCGATCGCATTCGCGGCGACCTGATCGATGGAGATGCCGAGATTGATGTCGGAGCCGGCGGTCTTGCGGGCCTGGCGACTGGTCAGGAAGGTGGCGACGCCGCGGGCATGGTCACCCGGGCCATCGCCATTGGCTGCGGCGAATTGCTGCTCGAAGCCGGTGTAGATCTGGAAGTGCTCGCGCAGGGCTTCCATCGGCTTGAAGGTTTCGCCCATCTTGTAGCCCGCCGTGGTGCCGTTCGGCCGCCAGTGGGCCAGATTCACGCCATTCGGGATGTAGAGGAAGGCGGTGCGCAGGGGTGCGCCGCTGGCGGTGGTGGCCAGCGCACGGCCCGCGGTCTCCGCGGCCATCAGCGGGCGGAAGCCCTCGAGGGCGGGCAAGCCGACGGCGGCTCCCAGGCCGCGGAGGAAACCGCGGCGGCTCGTCAGTCCGGGATACGTGCTCATGGTGAGAAAGGGTGTTCGGGGGATTCTTTGATACAGGCTGAAAACGTGAGGCTTGTCACGGTTAGTCGTCGCCACGCCGCCGCTGGAAGGGGGCGCTTTCGACGATTCCATAGATCAGTTCGCGGAGCTTGCCGTCGTTCTTCTCCAAGCGCTCGACGAGCTGGTCGATGGTGGTGGCGTCGTAATACTCGACGCCGCGGCCGATGGCGTAGGTGAGGAGCTTCTCGGAAAGGCAGCGGTAGAAATCCTCACGGCGCTTGGTGGCGAGCACGTCCTTCAGCTCGGCCACGTTGGAGAATTTCTCGCCGGTGAGGAGCTGACCGCCGGTGTCGATCTTCTTGCCATGCTCGTCAGTGCGGAATTGGCCGAGCGCATTGAAGTTCTCCAAGCCGAGGCCGATCGGGTCCATGCGCGCGTGGCAGCCGCGGCAATCCGGCTTGCTGCGGTGGAACTCCATCATTTCACGCATCGTCGGGTTCTTGCCGGTCGCGGTGGAGGCGTCCTCGAGCTTCGGGACATCCGGCGGGGCCGGTGGGGCGGGGGTGCCGAGGATGTTATCCAGCACGAAGAGCCCGCGCTTCACCGGCGAGGTGCGGGTCGGATTCGAGGTCACCATCAGCACGCTGCCCTGGGTCAGCAGGCCACCGCGCTCCGGATGCTCGGTGAGATCCACGGGCTGGAAGTCCTCACCCTCGACCCCAGCGATGCCATAGAACTTCGCCAGCCGCCCATTGAGGAAGCTGTAGCGGGCCGAGATCAATTCCTGCGCGGGCCGGTCCTTGCGCAGCACGAAATCGAACAGCATCTGCGTCTCTGTCTGCATGTCGGAACGCAGCCGTACGTCGAAGGCACGTGCCGCCTCGCGGTTGCTGCCGAGGCCGAGGATGTCCTTCGCGCTGACCGGCACCGACTCGACATCGCGAGCCTGCAGCCATTGGCCGATGAAGTTTTCCGTGAGACGCGCCGACCGCGGATCGAGTAGCATGCGGTCGATCTGTGCGTGCAGGTTCGCCCGCAGCTTGTTGTTGAAGGCCAGGCTCAGCAGCTCGTCATCCGGCACCGAGCCCCAGAGAAAAAACGACAGGCGCGCGGCAACGGAGTATTCGTCGAGCGGCACGATCTTCGCCGGGTTGTTCGGCTCCGGCTGGATCTCCACGCGGAACAGGAAACGCGGCGAGGCGAGGCAGGTCGCGATCGCCTGCTTGAGCCCGTCCTCGAATTCCTTGCCCGGTTGGCGGTCCACTTCCTTCACGATGTCCACCAGTCGGTCGATGGTGGAATCATCGAGCGGCTTGCGGAAGGCGCGGCTCACGAAGCTGCGCATGATCTTGCGGGCGTAGCGTTCGCGCTCGGCCTCCTTCTCGGGGGCGGGACCATCGACGAAGATCATCCGGTAGCCTTTGGCATACTCGCGTTTGTCACCGCCCAGCGGGCCTTGGACGATCACGCGGTGGATGGTGAGGAAGAGCTCTTCTTCGCCAGAAGCGGGCTGCCGTCCGGGATTCAGGCTGATCTCGAAGGCCTGCTTGCCCTTCTTCAGCGGGGCCTTGCCGGTGAGTTCGATCACCCGCCGCTGGTCCCAGCCGAGGGAGACTTCGCCCACCTTCGCGCCGCCGGCTTTCACAACCATCTGCGCCTCGTGCACCGTGGCCTCGGTTGCGCCCTTTATGGCGTATTCCACCTTGATCTGATACTCGCCGTCGTAAGGGATCTCCTGCTCCACGGTGACCTGCTGCTTCTTTGCGAAAGGCAGCCAGCGGCCGGTGATCTTGTCGTCGAAGGGCACCTTGAACGCCTTGCCCTCGATATCGATCCGCGGGACCTGCGCCGCGGCTCCTTCGGGCAGAGCAAGCGCCACTACCTCATCCGCGGCGGCGATGTATTTCTCCATCAGCAGCGGCGAGATCGAGAGTACGTCGCCGATATTGTCGAAGCCGTAGCCCGTGTCGTCCGGCGGAAAGACGTCCTTGGTATCGTATTCGACGCCGAGCAAATCGAAGACCGCATTCTGATATTCCGTGCGGTTCAAACGGCGGATCGTCACCCGGCCGGGATCCGGATTCTGCGGGTCGAGCTTGAAGACTTTCGTCTCGATCCACGCCTGCAGCTTGCGCTTCTCCGTCGGGGTGAGCTGGTCCTTGTCGGCCGGCGGCATGACCTGGCTGCGGAGATTCTTCCACACCGGCAGCCAGTGCTTGCGATCGCCCAGATGGGCCGAGAGGTCCTTGTACTCGTCCATCGAGAACTTCCCCTTGGCCGAGCCGTCGCCGTGGCAGGAGAAGCAGTAGTTCTCTAACAGCGGAAGGATCTCCGTCTTGTAGCTCGCTTCCGGAGTCGCAGCGAATGCGGCGGCGGGAAGCAACAGGGAAAAGAGGATCGATCTGGCAAGCATGCGGCGGGTCACGGGGCGGGCTTCGTCGCGGCGGGTGTGTCGGGGTAGCCCTGCCACAGCCACTCGAGCGCGCCGGGCAGGGTCTGGCGGGTCACGCGGCCATCGGTATGGCCCGCCTTTTCAGAGAAGACGAAACGGTAGGCGTATTCCTTTTTCTTCAATTCGGCGGCCATCAGGCGATTTGCGCGGACCCAATTGTGATACGAGGAGTCGTCGCGGTCGTGGCCATTGTCCTTCTCGCTGACCTGCAACCAGATGCGCAGCGGCTTGGCCTTCGCGCGGGGAATCAGGTTCTCGTGATACTCCCAGGCACCGTGCGGCGTGCGGCGGTTTTCCGGCGACTGCTGGTTCACGTAGGTGCCGGAATAGCTCAGCACGCGGTGGTAGAGATCGGGGCGGAACCACGCCATGGTGAACGCGGCCGCGGCACCCGAACTGCCGCCCATCGTGGCGCGTGCCTCTGGGTCCTTGGTCAGCCTCAGGTCGCATTCTTTCTCCACGCGGGGCAGGACTTCCTTTTCCACGAACTCCGCGTAGACGCCATCGACAGTATCGTATTCCAGCCCGCGCTGGCTGCCCTGCGCATCGCCGCCGCCGGAGTCGATCAGGATCGCGACCATTGCGGGCACCCGCTTCTCCTGGATCAGATTGTCCAGCACCGGCGGCACCACGCCGAGGTACCAGCCGCCGTCCTGCGCGATGAGGAAAGGCGCGGGCTTCTTCTTGTCGAGCTGCTCGGGGATGTAGACCGCGACCTTCCGCTCGTAGGGCACCTTGCCCTTCTTCCCCTTGGCGATGCCCTTGTAGATCTTGCTGTCCTCCGACTTCATGGTGAAGCGGACGATCTTTCCCTTGGGCACGCCGTCCTTCGCCTTCACCTCCGGCGCATCGGTGTAGTCCGGCCCGATGGTGAGGTCTTCCGCTCCGGCCATGGCAGTGGCCAGGCAGGCAGCGGCGAAGAAGGCCGGGACGAATTTCATGGTCCCGACATGTCAGACAACTTGGTTTGTCAGGTCAAACCTTGTTGCCGTCAGCTTGAGTTCCGCAGGTGGGTTCCACGAGGGCTCTCCACCGGGCCCAGGGCGATTCCTCCTTGAGCCCGCTATCCGGCGGGCATTCACTGGATGGAAACCCGTCATGAGCACCGCGACCGAGATCCTGGAGGAACTGCGCGCTCTGGGCAGCGAAAGCATCAAGCGCATGCTAATGAAAAACCACGGCGTGAAGGAGCCGTGCTTCGGCGTGAAAATCGGCGACATGCAGAAGATCCGGAAGCGGATCAAGCAGGACCACGAACTCGCGCTCGCGCTCTACGACAGCGGCAACTACGACGCGATGTATCTCGCGGCCTACCTCACCGACGATGCGCGGATGACCAAGGCGGACCTGCAACGCTGGGCGGATGCGGCCTACGGAGCGGGCCTGCCCGGCACCACGGTGCCGTGGGTGGCCTCCGGCAGCCCGCATGGTCGCGAGATGGCACTGAAGTGGATCGACTCGAAGAAGCCACACGTGGCCGTCGCCGGATGGTCCGCGCTCTCCTGCCTGATGGCGCTGAAGGACGATGCCGATCTCGATCTAACCGAACTCACCGGTTTGATCGAACGTGTGAAAAAATCGATTCATGCCACACCCGATGTGGTGAAGTATGCGATGAATGGATTTCTTATCTCCGCCGGATCTTATGTGAAACCGCTCATGGAGATCGCCATTCATACGGGTGAAGAAATCGGCCGGGTCGAGGCGGACCTGGGCAGCAACAGTTGTGAGTTCTTCTATGCCCCGGACTACATCCGCAAGGTGCAGGCGCAGGGGACGATCGGGAAGAAGCGGAAGACGATGCGATGCTGAGCTTGGGTTTTCGCCCCCGTGCCTTCCTTCATCGGAAGGCACGGGGGCGACAGCCGGCGGGCGGCTCAGATCCGCAGTTGCCACATGGTCTCGGTCTCGCGGTCCCGCCATTCGGGGCGGCGTGAGATCGGGTCTTGCAGGGTGCGGATGGCCTTGCGGCCCGCAGTGAACAGGAAGCTTTCGCTGCCGATTTCAACGACCTCCAGGCCCATGTAGTAGGTCTGGTGGAGTGTGGTCACGGCTTCGGACCCGAAGGCCTCGGCCAGGTGCTCACGCAGTAGCTCTGCTTCCTTCTTGCCGACGAAGAGGAAGGCCGGCGTCTCGCCGAACCTGCACTTCGATCGGATCAGTTCGGAGACGGCCCGGGCATCCCAGGTGTCTCGCATGTGTAACTCCGGCTTCAGCGTCGTGCTGTCCGGAATCGGTGTATGGTGTCGTGTGTTCATGGGTGAGATGGGAAGGTGAACCCGTGTTGGGCGTCGCAAGTTACGCGCCAACGTCCCGATTTTATCAGAAAACCGGGCATGAACGTGAATCCGTTTCTTTCAACGAAATCGTTAAAATTGCTCACGGGTCGCGATATCAACGGCGTTTGCATTATGATGTCGGACAGCATGTGGATGCCCTTCAATAGATTTGTTAGAACACGCAATGGTGTTCCTTTCCAACGGGGCATGCGAGCGATGCGCGGATCAAGGCTTCACGCCATCGCGTGCGGCCATCGCTCTCGCGATCCATGCGTCCAGCTCCTCGGCGCGGATCTCCACGACTTCATGGCCGGCCGTCAGAATCATGCGCCTGACCGATCCGTCTTGGGAGTAAGGGGGAGAAATCAATAGCGGCAACGACGGATCGGATGAAGTGGTCAAACCCTTGCCCAGATAGAGTACCGGTTCGCGGGGGTGTCCCGCGTATTGTCCGCGGAGAAACAAGTCATCTGCATTGATGCGCTTGCGATTCACGAGAACCTCCAGGCTGTCGGGATAGCGTTCGTCGTCTAACTCGGCGTCGATCAACGCCAAGCCGAGCTGCTTGAGCTGCTGCTTGAAGTACGATGCTTCACCGAATTCGCGGACGAACCAAGGTGCCTTCGCGAGCTGCTGCACTTGCAGGAATACCCCGGGCACGAGGAAGGAGATAGCGAAGAGCAAGGGCAGTAGCAAGCCGAGCGAAAACGTGGTGGAAGCTCTCCATCCCTGTTGCCGGCGTTGCGCCCATGAACGGCCGAACCCATGGATCACAGCAAGACCTAACAGGAATGCTGCAAGGCCCGGGCCCCAGGTGCCGGCATCACTGGAAATCTTGTGGAGATTCGCTGAGAGGAAAAAAGCGAAGCCCAGGAGTAGGCGACCACAAGCCTCGATAAGCGCGAAGATTCCCGGGATAGGTAGCGCGAGAAACGGCACCACGAGAAGCAAGGTGACGATCGCGAACGTCCGTGTCGCGAGGTGGCTACCGGGTCTTTTCATGGCTCGTCGGTCGCTGGGGCGCGCCGGGATTTGAGCGCGCGCCGTGATTCGAGAATGCCGGGCAAGTCGGCGGCGGGATGGACTTCCGTGGTTCCCTTTAGGTAGCCGACGATCACCACCTCGCGCTGGCGTAGTACGGGAGAGACAAGCACGACTGTATCCGGATCGGACCCGGCATCAGGTTTCAAATAGACGAAAGGCTCCGGAGCGAGGTCGGAGAGGGGCCGGACCGTTAGCAATCGCGATGGAAGCGACAACTCGGACAGGGAGTCCGGATAGCGTTCTTGTTTCCAGCGGAAATCCTCCAGCGTCAGCAGAATCTGACGGGTGCTGCTCATCGCGTCCGCGCGAGACACGTCCGCGCCGCGGCTTTCGTAGAGTGGTTTGTCGAAAAGCCATGTGAGCTGGTGGACGACACCGCTCAGTGCGATGGCAGCAGCGGCTCCTGACAAAACGATGGCCGTCGCCGACAACGTGTAGCCTGCGCGCCAATCCACCGCGTTGCCTTTCGTCGCACACCACCAGCGGATGAAGCGGTGAATCAGCCATGTGGCAACCGCCAGGCACCCGAGCGGTAGCAGCAGTTCAGGCCATCTAGGGAGCAAGGTGGGAAGGGAGGCCTGAATATGACCGGGCCATCCCAAGGCCACATGAGATGAAATCTCAGAGATGCCCAGCACTGAGGTGATGACGAGGAAGATGATGACCGGCCGCGCCACGTACCAGATCCGCGACAGCCATTTGCGACGCGGGGCAGCGGCAGCAGTGGAGGAATCGCTCATCGCTTCCACTGGACTTCGAGATCTCGTTTCAGCGTTTCTTCCGAGTGGTCCTCGATGCTGCCGTCTGCGAAGGCGAGGCTACCTGTCGCCGGCAGCGACAGAACGAACAAACCAGAGGGCAAAGCCAGGATTGCGACTGTCCGCTTGAGCCCATTGGATCGGCGCTCATTCATGGCGTTTCGATGCGGGGTTGAGCCGAGTTTCGAAAATTTCCGGGAGTTGCTGATGAGGTAGGGACCTCGCTGCTCCCGAGGTGAAGCCGACTACAACCCACTTCCGGTCGGTGCCTAACAGTGGCGAAACGAGGATCGCGCTGTCGACGTCATCATCAGTCTCTGTTGGAGCCTCGCGAGGCTTGAGGTAGATGATGGGTTCCGATGGCTCGCCTTCGTCGGGAGATTGGTAGAGGAGCTTCGGGTTGGTCTTCAACTCGGCCAGCGAGTCGGGGTAGCGGCCGTGCTCGTTTTCAAAATCGAGGATCGCGAGGTGAAGTTGCTTGATCTTATTCATGGCGTCGGAGCGGACCGCGAATCTGCCGCTGTTCCTCCACCACGGTGCGTCCGCAAGCCAGATGGCCTGATGCACCACGCCGCTAAGTGCGATGGCCGCTGCGGAGCCTAACAGCACCAGCAAGGTTGCGGACAAGGTCTGGCGCGCCCGCCAGTCGATAGTGCTGCCTTTCGCCGCGAGCGCCCAGCGGATGAAGCGATGAACCAGCCACGTGGCCAGCATCAGACAACCGAGCGGGAGCAGCAGCTTGTGCCATTGTGGCAACAGTCCGGGAATCGCCTGCGCAAAATGCCAGATCCCGCCGAAGGCGAGGCGCAGTGGAAGTTCCAGCAGCGTGAGAAGCCCGGTGCATGCGGCAAACATCACAACGAGACTGATTGCGATGGTGGCGTAAAGTCGCTCGCTCCAGATTTGCGCCTTCGTGGGTGGTGGCTCTTCGCTCATCGCTTCCACTGGGCGTCGAGGTCTCGCTTCAGTGTTCCTTCCGAGCGGTCCTCGATGGTGCCATCGGCGAGCAGCACGAAGCGCCGGCCACCGGCGGTGGAGGGCTCGTAGGCCAGCACTTCGCGGCCACCGCCGGGACGGATACCCGGCATCAGGCAATAGAGACCGCCGCCTGCGAACTTCCATCGCTCCGGCTCGATGCCATCGGTTAGAGGGCCGGGTGGTGGCTGGCCATCGTGCGCTTTTGCATACGCCCAGATCGCGTCCTGGAGTTCACGCAGCTTGGCGCGGCGCTCGTCCTTGGAGAGTTCGGCAGGGCCGCCTTCGCGGTTGCGATAACCCATGCCCTGCTTTTCCCATGCACCCGGCGTGAGCAATTCACGTGCGCCGGAGATCATGGTCAGCACCACGTAAAACATCAGGCCGGTGAGAAAGACCAGACCGAGCGCGCGGCGGTAGTCGAGCCGTGGCAAGGCGGTGAAGGTTTTGCCCAGGTGGTTCCACAGGCCCTTCACGGCCCACGCGATGAGGAAGTAGGAGACGAGAAAGAACGAGAGCGCGTCGAGCCGGGCGCGGGCGACATCGGTGAGCGTGATGACGGTCATGCCGGCCTGCGCGTGAGTGGCGATGGAAAGCCACAGGCAAGAAACGAGCAGGAGTTTGCGGGGCATTAGGGAAGATATTGCGAAACGGTGGCGCTGACGCAAGGATTGCGGCCACGGGGAGAGTGGAATTCATTCCGTCGGAGAGCGGGACTTCTCCATTGGAAGAGAAGTGCGCGGCTGTCGCTTTTAGTCGGCTCGCTGGTACTCGGGCGGAATGAATTCCGCGGTCCCAGTCAACGTTTCGCGCGGAACTTGAGCAGCGGCTTTTGCTCCGCGGGCAATGGTGTGCCGGCACCCAGGGTCAGCTCGAAGAGATCCGCGACCGCGGCGGCTTCGGCGAGGCGGCGGTGGCCGGGAGATTGGGAGTCTTCCGCGGGCGTGCCCCATTGCTTCATCGCGGCCTGCACTTCGGGGTCCTTTTGATGAAGGCGCATCACCCGCACGGCGGCATCCCGCACCAGGTCTTCCGAGGCACCGCCATCGGCGGTGAGAGCGGTCTGATAGGAATCGATGGCCTCATGGGGCCGGCCCTGCGATTCGTGGGCGAGGCCCAGGCACCATGCCACTTGCGTGCGCTGGCCGCCGGGCAGCTTCTCCTTGAGCCGGGCGGTGGCGAGTTCCTGCAGGCGTGGCCAGTCCTTGAGGCGGACGGCGTCCCACAGCAGGTAGAGGTCAAGCTGGCGAAGCTGGTAGCGACGGGTGAGGCCGGTCTTGTCGAATGCTTCGAGCGCCTTGGCTAGGCCCGCCAGATCGCCACTCTTGCGCAGGCATTCCATCTCGAAATAGCCGGCAGCCGTCGCGGGGTTGTCGGGCAGCGAGCGCAGCGCGTGGTAGGCGGTCTTGATGGCGGCGAACTTCGCCTTCGCCGCGGCATACTGGCGGGCTTGGAAAAGATCGAGCGCCTCGCTCAGCGAGGCCGGCTCGAGCAGATAGATGGATGCGATGCCCGAGACGGCGGCTTCCGTGGAATCGCCGCCTTGCTCTTGCTTCTGATAGCGGATGTTGCCCTTGGTCGCGGCGGTGATCCAGACGCGCTCGCTGCCGCCCGCGGCGTCGATGAGGAAGGCTTCCGCCGGCTGCTGCGCGGAAGCGGCCGCCGTGAAGAGCATCAGGGGAAGAACAAACCGCTTCATGGCTTCTCCTCCTTGGTGGGTGCGGGAGTGGCGGCACTGAGCGAGCCGGCGCGTGCCTCGACTTCCTGCCATGCGGCCTTCTCGGCCTCGGTCAGATTGGCGAAGGCGGGCTTGGTGCGGACCAGGTAGTTCATGGCCGGCTCGCGCAGAGCGTCGGAAGGCTTGCCTTGTTTGGCGGAGAGTTCGAGCCATGCGAGCAGGGCCGGGGCGGAGACGCGGATGGTGTCCTGCCACTTGGTCCAAACGTCGCGATAGGCGGCGAGTGCTTCGTTCGGTTTGCCGAGTGCTTCGTACGACTTTCCTAGTAGCAAGCCGGCCTCGGGCGCGAGGCGTGCTCCTTCCACCGCCAGGTACTGGCGGGTGGTCTCGGCGGCTTGGCTGGCGTCACCGGCGGCGAACTGGGTTTCGGCGATGCGAAAGCGGGCGAGATCCTTCACCGCTTCATCGGTCGCATTGTTGGCGATGCCCTTGAAATCCTCGATGGCGCGGGCCTTTTCCTCCGGGCTGCCAGAGGCGAGCACGGCGGCCCGGCCAAAGCGGGCGGCGACATGCAGCGAGGCATCCGGACGTGCGAGCGCTTCCTCGTAGTAAGGCAGCGCCTGGCGTGGGGCGGAGGTCTTCGTGCGCAGGTAGTCACCGAGCCGGACGAGAGTCGAGGGCGTGAAGTCGGCCGGGGCGAAGCCGCTCTTGAGTTCCTGATAGAGCGCCTTCACGCGGGCTGCGCCCGGTTCGTCGGTCTGCTTCTCCGCCTCGCCAATCAGCGCGATCTTGAGGCGTGCGATGGCGGCCTTGTTCGCGGGATCGAAGCCGGGAAAAGCAGTGAAGTGCTGCTGTAGTTCATCGAGCCCGTGCTTGGCCGCGTAGGCCGCGGCGTAGCGATCGATCGCGTCCTGCAGGCCGGGTGCCTCGGCGAGAGAAATGCATTCGCGCAGGCGGGTGAGTGCTTCCTCGCCGCGTTTGGCGGCGTCCAATGCCTCGAGCTGTGCCACCGCCATGCGCAGTTTCAACGGTGAGCCGGCGTGGACTTTCCAAAAGCGATCGGCGTACGCAACCGCCTCCGGCTTGGCACCGAGCAGCGTGACGAGCTGATAGAGGGATTCGGCGGACACCTCGGCATGGTCGCGGCGCTCCGCGGCATCGAGCGCCTTCTTGAAGGTGGCGATCGCTTCCTCGGCCTTGCCATCGCCTTGCAGGATGCGGCCCTTCAAAACGAGGGCGGCATCGAGAGCCTCGGTTTCGGGGAATTCCTTCTCCAGGCGGACTAGCTTTTCCATGGCCTCTGCGGGCTGGTCCTGCGCGAGGTGGCAGGTCGCGCGATCGTAGAGCGCGAAGGGCAAGTAGGGGCCGGGGTCCACGGCGAGGAATTGGTCGAGCGCCTCCGCCGCCTCCGGCCATTGGCGCAGGCGGGCGCGGTCGGACGCTTGGAAATAGCGGGCCGCCTGATGCTGCGGGCTCTTCGGATACTTCTCGACGTGCTTGTCGAGCAGCGGCCGGGCCCGGTCGTGCTGGCCGAGGTGGTAGTGGCTGGCGGCGAGGACGTAGAGGGCCTGGTCGTGCTCGGCGGAGCCCTCGGCAAGCTTCGGCAGCAGATCGGCCGAGATGCGCACCGCAGACTCGTAGTCGCCGGCTTGGAACAGCGACGAAAGCAGCAGGCGGCGCACCGCGGGCAGATGCTTCGAGTTCGGGAAGTCCTTCAGGAAGCGCTCGCCGTATTCGCCGGCGGGCTCGCCGAGGATGGCGGTGGTGCGGACGAGTTGAAAGAGGTGGTCCTCACGCTTGGCGGCCTTCGGGAAGTACTGCTCGAGCTGGCGGTAGGCGGCGAGAGCCCCGCGGAGATTGCCGCGCTTCTCGTGGACCACCGCGATCAGGCCGAGCTGGATGACCTCGAAGGGCTCGCCTGCGGTCCGCTGTTTCTCAAGCGCATCGATCGAGGCCTGGAGCTTGGCCTTGCTGACGGTGCGGGTAAGCTCCTTGACCTCGCCGCGGTTGCCCAGCCGGGCGAGCCGCGATTTCAGATCGGCGGTCATCACGTCGCCGGGCGGGACGAGCTGGCAAAGCACCAGCGCGGCGCCATCCATCCCGGCCGCCAGGGCGTCGGTGGCAAATTTCAGGAACAGGCCGGCATACGGCTCCATCTCGAAGGGCTCCAGGACGATCCCGGAGCGGTTCCTTTCGAGGAACGAGAGCAGCGCCTTTTCCTCGCGCTTGGCGATGGCCGCTTCGACGAAGGCTTGGAAGGCGGCGATGATCCCGCTGTCCGGCGCGCGGAAGCGCGGCTTGTTCTGGATGGCGGTTTCGAGCGGCTCGATGCCTTCCGGGATCTGCCCGAGGCGGAAGTGGCAAATGGCGAGATTGAGGTAATAGGAGCCGGGGTCGAATTCGTCGTCGCGAGCCTTGTCGCGCTCCTCCATGAACTTGGCGAACAGCCGGATCGCTTCCTCATACTTGCCGGCGCCTTGGGCGGCCTCGCCCCAGCGGAGCAGGGCGCGCTTGTGGTAGAGGTTGCCAGCGTTAACGTTTCCGTTGGTGCTGGGGTTCGGGTATTTCCGATAGCAGGTTTCGAAGGACTGCGCGGCGTCATCCCAGCGTTTGAGCCGCAATTCGCAGATGCCCTTGCGATACCAAGTGACGCCGAAGGAGCGGCCGTAGAGATCGAGCGCCTTGGCGTCGTGCTTTTCCACGCATTCGGCCAGCAGCTTGAGGGCTTCCTCCCAGCGGCCCGCCTCCATTTCCGCCAGCGCCTTCGTGGTCAGGTCGGTGACCTCGGCAGCCGCGGCCACCGGCGCTGGGGCGGGGGGCTCCTGGGCGGGCAATAGCGGGGCAGTCGCCAGCAGCAGGGCGACGGCATTCCGGGAGACTGGCAGGATGGAAATGATCGCCACGCTTATGACTGTGAAGTCTGGAAACGGGCTCCATTCCCGCAAGGACGATTTCAGCCCGGTTTCATCCGGGGCGGGAAGAGTTCCTGGCACATCAGGCAGCTCCGGCCGTCACAACCGCGGGCGGAGCAGTGCTCCCGGCCGCAGAAGATGATGCGGAGGTGGAGTGAGTTCCAGCGGTCGCGGGCGAAGAGCTTCTTCAGGTCGCGCTCGACCTGCTCGACATTGCGGCCCTCGCTGAGCTTCCAGCGCTTCGCCAGCCGGTGAATGTGGGTGTCGACCGGAAAGGCCGGCACGCCGAAGGCCTGCGCCATCACCACCGAGGCGGTCTTGTGGCCGACGCCGGGCAGCGCTTCGAGCGCCTCGAAGTCCGCCGGCACCTTGCCCCCATGCTTTTCGACGAGGATCCCCGACAGCTCGTGGATCGCCTGGGACTTGCGCGGGGACAGCCCGCAGGGGCGGATGATCTCCTTGATCTTCTCGACCGGCACCCGCGCCATTTTCTCCGGCGTGTCCGCCAAGGCAAACAGCGCCGGGGTGACCGTGTTGACCCGGGCGTCGGTGCATTGCGCCGACAGCAGCACCGCGATGAGCAGCGTGAACGGGTCCCGGTGATCGAGTGGGATCGGGGTTTCCGGATACAGCTCTTCCAGCCGCCGGTCCACGTGGGCGGCCCGTTCGGCGCGAGTCATGCCCGGTTAGCGCGACGCCGTGGATGCGGTGCGACCAGCGGACATCATCCGGTTGATCTGCGTGTACATCTGCGCGCAGTGCGGGTAGTGGGTGCGCTTGGCGAGGATCTCGGCGCTGCGGGAGTAGGAACCCCACTGGACCACGGTCAGCTCGACATTGCGGCGACCCCAGGCAGCCATGTGCTGCTTGGAAGGCGTGTAAATGTCCACCGTGTTGGTGCCGGTGAGGGCCGAGCCGTAGTCATCGACCACGAAGAGCTGCGACATGCCCTTGATGCGGAAAACGGTGCCGACCGGATAGACGGCCCAGTCCGCGGCGGCGCTGCGGACGCGCTCGGTGTAGCGGAGGGGGGTCCCGGTCGCATTCTGCGAGCCGTATTGAAGGTGGTCGTCCTCCGAGCAGGTGTAGGCCGTGGTGCGGACCAGACGGTTGCGCTCGGAGGGCTTGTAGAAGGCCATGCCATGCTTGTCCTTCGGCTTGCCGGATGCCTGCTGGGAGAGCGTGGCGGAGGGCTGGGCGGTGGTGTAAACATCAGCCCGTCCGACGTAGCCGCCATAGCCGCCCGAAGAAGCGGACGAGTAGGAGCGGGACTTGGAGAGCACCGTGAGGTTGGAATCCGAGGCGCAACTGGAAAACAGCAGGGCGACCAATGCGGCGGCGGAAGCAAGGCGGAAAGACATGCGTTTTGGTTTGGCGAGATTGATATTTAAGGAATCGCGCTATTCGAGACCCCACGTTCTACGGATCGAAGTTAGAGGCGGCAACCCCATTTTTTCGCTGTTAGTCGTGGCGGGGGAGCGGTTGGCGTGCCAGATTGATGGGTTCGGGCCGTTGGATTAGGGCCGAAGGTCATTGAACCGGAATGGTCCGAGGTTGTCGCGGTGAATTTTACCCGCAAATGTCCGGGAGGGGGGCGGGTGACGGGATTGTCCCGACATTGTGATGGCACTGGAGATGCTGATTAGGGCGAAAGTACCGGCAACTCCCCGCCCGTAAGGGATCACGAATCGACCCTTGGTGATACCCGGGGGATTTCGCGTTGACGCACGGAGATCGCGATGCCAATCGCTAGATGTGCGTGCGCAGTCTCTTTTCCCCGGAAATCGAGTTTCCAAATCGCTTCTAGTGGCCCTGTTTCCGCTACTGTCGCTGACGGTTTCGGCTCAGGTGGACTTGAACAAGGCGTTCAACGAGGGGATGAACGCCTACAAGGCGAAGAATTGGAACGTGGCGATCGAGCACCTTTCCTCGATCGTCAAGGCCAAGCCAAACGATGCCGGGGCCAACATTCTCTACACCCTCGGCTTCGCTTACTATTTCAACCTGAACTACGACAAGTCGGCGGAGACCTTCGCGGCCTACCTGAAGAAGTATCCCGACACCGAGAATACGGCGGAAGTCCACCTGATCCTCGGCCGCTCGCTGCTCCAGCTCGAGGGGAAGGCCGACGAGGCGCTCGCCCACCTTGCCAAGGCCGCCGAGAAGCCGGAATTCGCCGAAGAGGCCCGTTTCATGGCCGCCGACGCCTATATCAAGAAGGGCGACATCGACAAGGCGGCCCAGACGCTGAAAAACGCGATGGCCGGCAAGTCCTCCGGCCTGAGCCTGCTGCGCGCCGCCATCCAGCTGGTGGATCTCTACATCGAGAGCGGCAAATTGCCGGACGCCATCAAGATGTTGCAGGACCTCGAGCGCAACCCGGGCTATCCCGACGTGATCGTGGTGGTGAACAACCGCTTCGTGAAAATCGGCGACCTCCAATTGGAGGCCAAGGCCTATTCCGACGCGCTTGAAGCCTACTCGAACGCCCGCCCGCGCAACCAGGTGATCTCCATCCAGGTGGACCGTCTGGACGAGATGCGGAAGCGCAAGGAGGCTCTCGACAAGCAGATTGCCGCCGCCACCAAGGACAAGAAGCCGCTGGCCCGCAACACCGAGGAGCGCGCTGCCACGCTTACCGGGATGATCGAGAACACCGAAAAGGTGCTCGGCGAACTCCGCACGATGGACACCTACGACGCGACCATCCAGTACCGGATCGGCCGCTGTTACTTCAATATGGAGCGGTTCTGGCCCTCGTCCGTCGCGTTCGAAGTGGTGGCCGACGAGAATCCGAAGTCGGAGGATGCTTCCACCGCCCTCTTCGGCGCGATGATTTCCCAATGGCGCCTCGGTCGTCTGGATGCCTCCGGAGTGCTGGCCAAGCGCTACCTGGACAATCACCCGCAGGGCAGGCAGTTCGAAACCGTGGCCGAACTCAATGCCACGCTGCTGATGCAGTCCGGCAAGTTCGACGAGGCCATCAGCTTCCTTTCTTCCTTCATCGAGAAAAACCCGAATGCGCCGATCCGTCAGAAAATGATGACGCTGCTCGCGAATTCGCGCTTCCAGGCGGGCCAGTACGACCAGGCGGCGACGGACTACGACACGCTCATCAAGGAATTCGGCGGTGCGCCGGAGTTTGAGGAATACGTTTATCGCCGGACGCTCTGCGACTTCCTGCGGAACAAGTATAAGGAGACTGTCGCGGGTTTCGATTCCTATGAGAAGAACTTCCCGAGCGGCGACTTCCTTGCGGACATCCGCTACCGCCGCGGGATCATCCAGCTCGCGCTGAAGGACTATGACACCCTCATCCCGTCGATGAAGGCGTTGCTTGAGGATACAGCTGCCCAAGGATTCCTCGGCCAGATCCACACGCTGCTGGGAGACGCCTATCAGAACCGCGGCCAGGATAACGACCTCGAGGCTTCCGGCACCCACTTCAAGAAGGCCGTGGAACTGGCCGCCGGGGACCGGAGCGTCCTCGAGTATGCGCTCGAGCAGGCCACCAACATCCTGCGCGGCGCCCGCCGCTGGGACGATTTGGAAGCCCTCTGGAAGAAATTCCTCAAGGACAACCCCGACCACCCGATGGCCCTGCGCGGGGTCTCGGAGCTCTCGAAGCTGCTGACCCGGGCCAACAAGAAGGAGGAAGCCCGCAAGATGCTGGCGGAATACATCCTCAAGGATATCCAGAATCCGCGCTCCGAGTACGTCGAGATGCTGATCAGCCAGTTGGCCGGCATGCACGTCCCGCCGCGGAGCATCAAAAAGGACGCCCCGAAGCCTGACGTCGAGGCGATCGAGGCCGCGCTGGTCGCGGACCTGGAGACCGCCGATGAGAACAAGACCCCGGCCTACGTCGCCCGCGTGCTGTTCGCCAAGTCCGAGCTGGCTCGCATGATGCGCGATCCAGTCCGCTCCGAGCGCAGCCTCGGCGCGATCGCCAACACCGCCAATTCCGTCGATCTCGGCCCGATCCTGCTCTCGATGGTCGGCCAATATCTCTTCGACAAGGGCGAATACGACAAGGCTGTGCCGCTCTATGAGCGCCTGCGCGACGCCTTCCCAGAGTCGTCCTTTTCGGACGCTGCGCCGATCGGGCTCGGCAAGATCGCATTGGCCCGGAAGGAATACGACGAGGCGGTGAAGCAATTCGATGTCGCCATCGCCCGCGCCGCCTCCGACGACACCCTCAAGCAGGCGACCTTTGGCAAGGGCCAGGCGCTGCGCATGCAGAAGAAGCGCGAAGAGGCGAAGAAGCTCTTCGAGGAAGTGGTCGCCGCCAAGAACTGGCGCGGGCTGGAGAAAGCCGGCGCGCTTTACGAACTCGGCGAGATCGAGGCCGAAGGCACGGACAAGGGAGCCGCACACGCCTATTTCCAGCGCGTTTATCTCTCTCATGGTGCCTTTCCCCAGTTTGCCATCAAGTCCTACCTCCGCGCCGCCGACATGCTGCGCATGGTGGGCAAGCAGGATGAGGCGAAGGCCACTCTCCGCGAGCTGATCCGCAAGTATCCCGACTCTCCGGAAGCCAAGAAGGCGCGCACCATCGTCACGGACTAATCAAAAAAACACCCGCCCCATGCCGTTTTCAAAGCCCCGGCTTGCCCTCGCCGTTTCCCTGCTCGCCCTGCTTCCCGCTGCCGTTCACGCGCAAGCTGAAGAAGAATTCGTGCTCCGCACCGGTCGTCGGATTCCCGCCGACTCCGTCAAGCCGACCGCCACTGGATTCACCTCCACCGTGGTGACCGGAGCTTCGGCCCAGAAGTTCGACTTCAAGGCCTCCGAGATCGAGCGTGTCTCCTTGCGCGAGCCCGCGGAGCTGGCCGAGGCCCGCACCCAGATCGCCACCGACAAGTTTCTGGCGGCGATCGCGGCGCTGACGCGCATCGAGGAGGAGCTTCTGCCCTACCGCGAGGTCCCCGGTGCCTGGTGGCACCGCGCCCGGATGCTGCGGATGGATGCCATGGCTTCCAAAGGCGACAACAAGGCGGCCGCCGCGCTGGCCGACGCCAAGGAACTCGAAGGCCTTCCGGAGTCCACCGTCGCCATGCTGACCGACTTCAAGGCCATCGTGGCCCCCGGCGATAGCCCCGATGGCAAGATCAGCGCCCTCCGGGCTCTGGCGGGCCGCAGCACCGATCCTTGGGTCTCGGCCCGGGCGTGGCTCGAAGTCGGCAACACCAATTCCAGTCACGGCAAGATGGACGAGGCGATCAAGGCATGGCTCCGCGTCGCCGTTTTCAATCCCGCCGAGCGGGACCTGGCGGTTCGCGGCACGATTTATGCCGCCCGCGGCATGCAGCAGATCGGAAGGCCGCAAGATGGCGTGAAACTCCTCAAAGAATACCTCGACGACCACGTTGCCTCTCCCTACGCCCCAGCCATTCAGACCGAAACGTCCAAACTCGAACCGAAAAAGAAAGACGCTGCCACCCCAGCCCCGGAAAAAGCTTCCGAAGAAAACTCCAACTGAGCATCCGACCCGAAAAGATCCAATGAATATCCGTTCCCTCTTCAATCGCCTGTCCCGAGTTTTCCGGGTCGCCCTCCTCGCCGGGTTTGTCACGCTCCTCGCCGGATCCATGGTCGAGACCTCCATGGCCCAGGATGCTCCTGCCGGCGAAGCTGCCGCTCCTCCCAAGGCTGAGAAGCAGTCCATGATGGACACTCTCAAGCAAGGTGGCTGGGTCATGTGGCCGATCGGTGCCGCCTCGATTTTGACCATCTACCTCTTCATCGACGTGATGCTCCGCACGTCCAACAACCGCATGGCCCCGCCAGAGGAAGTTGAAAAGGCGCAGCAGCTCTTCATGGCCGGTGACTACGTGAATGCCTACCAGGTGATGAAGGCCACCCCGTGTCCCTTCAACAATTGCGTGAAGTACGGCCTCTCCTTCGTCGGCAAGGGCAAGGAGCAGACCGAAGAGGCCCTCCTGGTCGAGATCGGCCGCGAGAACGCCCGCATGCAGAACAAGATCAACTACCTGTCCGTTATCGGTGTTTGTACGCCCATGATCGGTCTGGTCGGAACGGTCGTCGGCATGATGGACGCGTTCTCCTCGCTCGGCAGCTCCGGTGCCGGTGACACCGCGGCACTTTCCAACGCCATCGGTCACGTGCTTGTGGCGACCGCTTCCGGTCTGATCGTCGCCATCCCGGCGTTCATGTTCTTCTACATCCTCCGCAACCGCCTGCTCGCCAAGATGCACGTGCTCGAGGACATCGTCCTGAGCCTGTTCCGGAACATGCCGTACGAGCATTTCCACGGCCTGGAAATCGGCGAAGAAGTGACCTATGCTGCCCTGCCGAACTGGCTCAGCGAAGGTCAACCAGCCGCCTAATCCCCTCGTCCACCTTCACTCATAAAACCCCATGGCTAGCGCTGGCGGAGGAGACGGAAGCGATCCGGAATTCCAGATCGCCCCGATGATCGACGTGCTCCTCGTGATGCTCATTTTCTTCATGAGCATCACCACGGATCAGGTCATGAAGATCGACAAGTCGATCTCGCTGCCGGTCGCCCCGGAGGCGAAGAAACGCGAGAACGACATGAAAAACCAGGCGGTGGTCAACATCGACTGGGACACTGCCCTCGGGCGGGCGCGGGTCAGCTATGGTGACATCGTGTGCGATCCGTTGGAACAGCTGAAAGATTACGTGGAGCCGGCCAAAGCGGCCAACTCCAAGCTGAAAATGATCATCCGGGGCGACGCGGCCACGCCCGCCCTGGAGGTCCAGAAGGTGATCGAGCAGCTTGCCGCCTCAGGCATCGATGACATTTCGCTCTCGGGCATGAACCGCACGAACTAACCCCCGAATCATGGCTCACAAAAAGAACAAGCGGAGGCCGGTGGAAGCGATCCACATCGGCTTCCAGATTGCGCCGATGATCGACGTGGTCTTCGTGATCATGCTCTTCTTCATGGTCATGGCCGGGCAGCAGGTGGTGGAGAACGAACTCAACCTGAAGCTGCCGGGCACGATCAATCCGGATACCCCGCTGGAAACCGTTGAAGAAACCCAGATTCGCGTTTTGGAAAGCGGGGAAGTGCTACTCAACGAGGATCCGGTGGGCGAACCCGACGACGCCGCCCTGAGAAATCTCGCCGCGACCATGGTCCGCCTTGCAGAATCCTCTAAGGTTGCAGGCAGCAAAGTCGTTGTTACCATCATGGCGGACGAGTTTGCCCCGTATCAGCGGATCATCGACGTGCTCAACGCGCTCGCCGTGGCCCGCATCGAGAACGTGACGTTCGAAGTCCCGCCCCAATAACCCCTCACCTCGAGCCGTCATGTACGACGAATATCAACCGGCACCAGAAGTCCACGACGAGAGCAAGGTCAAGAAGCTCATCCGCCGGATGGGCCTCGGAGCTTTCTCCATCTCGGTGCTCGTGCACCTCGTTTTCATCGCACTCGCGATCTTCTACTTCGTGAAGTGGGTCGAGCCCCCGGTGCCAGAAGTCGACTTCCTCCCCGGTGGCGGTGGCGGCGGCGGCAAGGGCGGCGAGGTCTCCCACAAGATCCAGCAGCAGAAGCGGATGATGACCAGTCCGGCTGCTTCCCGCCGGATCGCCTCCACTTCGACCAATGCGGCTTTCACGCTGCCAGATGCCTCGAATGAACTCATGGACCCCGGCTTGCCGATGGACATGGGCATGGCGGAAGCCGGCGAAGGCGGCGGCACCGGCGGCGGCCGCGGCACGGGCTCCGGCACCGGCATCGGTTCCGGCAGTGGTCCGGGCAAGGGCATGGGCGCCGGCGGCCTCGGCATTGGCGCGCTGATCCCGACCATCATGAAAGGCCGCTGCACCGACAGCGAGCGTCTCGCCATGCTGCGTGACGCAGGGGGTACCCCGGCTGTGGAAGAGGGCGTGAAAAAGTCGCTCGCCTGGCTCAAGGGCAAGCAGAACTCCGATGGCTCCTGGGGCAATGCCCACAAGGTGGCCATGACGGGTCTCTCCCTGCTCTGCTACCTCGGCCACTGCGAAAACACTCAGTCCAAGGAATACGGCGATAACGTCAACCGGGGCATCACTTACCTGATCGACTTGTCGATGCAGAACGAGGGCAAGATGGCTTCCCAGTTCAACGGCAACTCGTGGGTTTATGAGCACGCGATTGCCACCTACGCGCTGTCGGAAGCACTGACCTTCTCCCGCGGCCTGCAGTACCCGATCCCGAATCTGGAAGAATCCGTGAAAAAGGGGGCAACCCTGATCGTGGTGGGCCAGACCGAGGCTGGCAGTTGGGACTACCACTACAAGAGCGAGTCCGACCGCAATGACCTCTCGGTCGCCGGTTGGCAGATGCAGGCGCTCAAGGCGGCCAAGGCCTCCGGCATCAAGATCGAGGACCTCGACAAGGCGATGCGCAAGGCGATCGATTGGCTCGCCGATGACGCCCACGTCGCGGACGGGAAATTCGCCTACACCGGCAAGAATCCTAATCCCGGCATGACCGCCGTCGGCGTCCTCTGCCTCCAGCAGTGGGACAAGTCCAGCACCTCCGCGGCTCGCGCCGGGGTCAGTCTGATCAAGGATGGTCTCGAACTCCGGGACAAGCCGAATGCCCGCGTGAAGGTGCCCGAGTTCGCACCGCTCTACACGATGAAGTATGACGGCCCGAACTGCGACCTCTACGCATGGTACTACGCCGTGCAGGTCATGCGGAACGCCGGCGGCAAGGAGTGGGATGCGATGAACAAGGCCATCCTCGAGGACATCGTGCCGGCCCAGAATTCGGACGGTTCGTTCCGGAACGAGAACTCCAAGGTCGCCCGCAATGACGCGCTCGTGCACGTCCGTGGCACCGAGGCTGCGGGAACCTCGCGGGACATCTACCTGCAGTGCCTGAACACGCTGATTCTGGAGGTTTACTACCGCTTCCTGCCTGCCACCTCCGCTGGCAAGGGCCGCGCTTCCGGTCTGGATGCGCTGGACGACCTGCGCTGATCGAACCTCACCGACTCATCGATCTTTCCGAGAGGGGACCACCTGGTCCCCTCTTTTTTTGCGCGTGGGTCTCGTTGGATTGACGGCGTCGTAGCGGGGAAGGGCTGCGCCCTCCCGGCGGGGCGGAGCCACAAGACGGATCGCTACTCCGCTTCATTTGGCGGCCCGCTCCCCGCCGGAACGACGAAGTCGTCCCGCTACAAAGGCGGAAGACCAGTCCCACCCTGCGGTCTTCGCAGACGGTCGAAATCACGCGCTAGCTAGCTCGGCGAAGAGGATCTGCCCGCCGCTCGTTTGAAGCGTGCTGATGACCACCACGTCCTGAGTGGTGCCGATCTTCGGCGCGGCGTGGTTGACGACGATCATCGTGCCGTCCGGCAGGTAGCCGACGCCCTGGTGGTCGTCCTTGCCGCCACGCACCAGGGCGAGGCGGACTTTTTCGCCGACTGTTACGGAAGGCCGCAGGGCATCGAGAAGCTCGTCCAGATTGAGCACTTCCAGGCCGCGGAGCTTGGCGACCTTGCCGAGATTCTCATCGCTGGTCAGAAGGCGGGCACCGAGAAGCTGGGAAATCTGGATCAGGCGGCCGAGGATCGTTTCATCCCCGGTGACCGCGGCGTCCTCGATGGTGATCATGATATCCCTCGCGACGCGCATGTTTTCCAAGTTGGCAAGGCCGCGCTCGGCGCGCTGGCGCTTGGTGGGCGTGGGGGAGTTCGCCAGCACCTGAATCTCATCGAGGATGAAGCGCGGGACCACCAGCCGGCCACTGAGAAAGCCGGAGCGAACCACCCCGGGGATCCGGCCGTCCATGATCGCTTCGGCATCCAGCACCACCGGCTGGCCGGTGCTGCTGTCCTGGCGGAAGCGGACATAGGGAATGATGAAGGCAAAGTCATCCCGGCTACTCCGGAGGGCGACCACCGACCCCAGGAAGCCTAGGGTGGCGTAGAGAAGCAGATTCAGGCTCAGGGCCAGAGTGGCGGCGATATCGGCACCATTCTCGGATGTGCTCAGGCGGTCCCGGAAGGTGATATTGACCAAATCGAAGACCTGAAGGCGGGTCAGCAGCCAGGCGCAAAACACCCCGACGAGGAGGCCGAAAGTGGCCGTGGAAAACGCGCGAAGGCTGAATCGTTTGATGAGGAGTTCGAGCCAGACGAAGATCCCGCCCAGAAAGAGGCCACCGCAAAGGCCCTGGAACGTCGAAACCTCGATGGTGGTCCCTTTGGTGATCGAGGCGACGGCATACCCGGCACCGGCGCAAACGAGCAAATAGAGGACGCGCGCTATGTTGACGGAAGCGGGGGCCATGAGGTGCTTGAAGCATCCAGCATTCCGCTGGTAGCGGCAAGTCAAAGGCAGTGGGCAGTACGGAGCGGCCTTGGGAGCGACCTGATAGGCGAGATCGCCGGCTCCTCCTTTCACTGTTCGAACATTCTCCGAAATTTCGTAGCCGCTGATTCGCAAGCCAATGGCTCCGCCTTTTCGGGCGACTCGGAAGATGGAAGTGAACCGCGAAATAACGCGAAAAAGCGCGAAATCTGAAGGCAAAGGGAGATCTTTTCTCTAACAAATTTCGCGTCTTTTTCGCGTTGTTTCGCGGTTCAATTTCTTCGTCGGAACCGGGCTTGGACGGCTACGTTTCAGAGCAAAGTGCTCTGGCCCGGCACGTTCGCGAGAAAAAGCCCCGCTTCCCGTGAGGAAAGCGAGGCTTTGGAAAGTTTAGTTAGAGGCTCAGGCGAGAAGGGTTACCAGTCGTCGCCGCCACCACCGCCACCACCGCCGTAGCCGCCCTTGCCGCCACCACCGTAGCCGCCTTTGCCACCGCCACCGCCGTAGCCGCCCTTGCCGCCGCCACCACCGTAGCCGCCTTTGCCGCCGCCACCGCCGTAGCCGCTTTTCCCGCCGCCACCGCTTTTCCCGCCGCCGCCACCGTAGCCGCCCTTGCCGCCACCACCACCGCCGGGGCGGCGATCACCGCCGAAGCCGCCGCCGCCACCGCCGCCGAAGCCACCGGGCTTCTTCTCGCGGGGTTCGGCCGGGTTGACGCGCAGCGGACGTCCGCCGAATTCCTGGCCGTTCACGGCCTCCGCCGCTTCCGTTGCCTTGGAGGTATCTGCCAGGGTCACGAAGCAGAAGCCGCGCGGGCGGCCGGTTTCGCGGTCCATGACGATTTTCACTTTCTCCACCGGACCAAAGGCGGCGAAGATTCCGGCCACTTCTTCCTCAGTGGCGGTGAAGGGCAAGTTGCCCACGTAGATGTCCATTGTCTGTAGTCGCAACGCCAATTGATCCAAGACCACTTCATCAGCCAATGGCGCCACGACCGGGAGAAGCGTGTCCGGAATTCTGGCCGGACCCTGATCCCGCTACACGCTCGCCGATGCTACGGCAAGCCCATAAATCGCGGGACGGGAAGCCCCTGCGGGCGCTTCAAAGACCGCTCGGGTGACGCATCACATGGCCCTTGCCGGGACGAGTGCGGGTGTGCCAGCGCGGGCCGGAACGGTCGGCTCCCCAGCCGGTATCGAGGCGCAGGCCGGCGATGGTCATGAAGACGTGGCCGCTGCGCACGTAGACGGTGATCCAGTCGCCATCGCCCTTCTTGCCATAGCTGTAGAAGCCATTGCTCGGCATGGAGCCCTTCATCAGGCCGGCTTCGCGCAGGACGTAGGAGACGGTGCCGGAGCAGTCGTAGCCGCTGTCATTGTGACGGGCATGGCCGCCGCCCCACTTGTAGGGCTTGTGCTGCAAGCGGTTGCCGGCGGCGATCGCGCGCTTCACGGCCAGAGGGGCGCGCTTCGGCGCATAGGCGACCCCGTTCACCAGCTTCGCGGTCTGGCCGTTCTTGAACTGATACGACACCGGCCGCTTTGCCTTCACCTGGCTCGAGCACGAGCTGAGCCCGATGGCCAGAAGCGGGAGTGCGAGTAGGGAAAAAAGTCGTTTCACGCCGCGGACATTACGGATTTGCAGATCTTTTACAAAACCTTTCTGCCCGCAAGGTCGTCGTAGCATTCGAGCCACAGGTCGCGGAGGTTGCCGCTGCAGCGACGAAAGCGCTGCTCGAGATCTGCGCGGAAGCGGTCCGCGTGAGACGTCGCCACCCGCTCCAACAGGATCGCCGCGGTGGCCGGAGTGGCAGTCAACCGGATGAGTTCCGGCCACGAGCCAGCCCGGTAGCGGGTGACCACGATTCCCGCTGCCGCGTTCGCGGCGTGGCGGAGTTCCCGGCGGTCGCGGCCGTGGAGGTAGTCCTCGCCATCGATGAACCAGAGCCGTCCCCCTCCTTCCGCCAGCTCGCGGCGATCCGCCTCGTTCAGGCGGCGGCGTTGCTCATTGAAGTGCAGCACGACGGGTGAATCGCAGCGCTTCGCCCATGCGCGCAGCAGGGCGCTTTTGCCGGCTCCGCGGTGACCGGTCACGGCGGCCCGGCAGCCGAGGGCCCGCCATTTTTCCTCCAGCGCTTCCCAACTCGTTCCTGCCAGCGCGGGATCGAAGCCGAGCAAGCGCTCCAACCGGCCCGGGGCGAAGGGGTTTTCGCCGGCCTTCATCGCTTGGCCCGGCCGAAGCGCCGGACCCACTTCTCTGCCTTGCTGACGGTCCGGGCGCTCTCGATTTCGTGCAGCGTGATTTCGCTTCGCTGCGGGGCGACCACGAACTCCTCGACGCCCAGCGACCCGGTTTTCTTCGCGACCACTTCCAGTGCCCACACGATCTGCACCAACGTGCCATTCACGCTCCACGGCTCGGCGGGCAGGCGGAAGGAAAAGGCGCGCTCGCCGCGCAGGGTGTCGCCCAGCGGCAGCACTTCGATGGTGCGTGCTTCTTCCGTGCCGCGGCCCCGGGTGAACCAGCACAGCCGCAGTTCCAGCTCGCGTGGCTCTTTTTCCAAGGCCCACGCTACGCGCCCCGTCACGGTCTCGTGCGGTCGCAGGTCGCGGCGTTCGATCGTGATGGTGGTCATGGCAATTCGGTGGCGTCGAAGGGCAGCACGAGGATTTCCCGCTCGTCGCGGGCGTCAGGCAGCCACGGGACCTTGGCATGGAGGCAGGCCCGCCAGACGATGCGGTTGTGGGTGCCATTGAAGGTCGGCACTGCGTCGTCCGGGATTTTCAGCGAGACGCTGCCGGCCTCCATCGCCTGCGGGATCGTGGTCTCGAAAAGGACCTCTTCATGGAAGACTGAGCGCGCCGTGGAGTTGCTGGAGCCCTGCGAGTAGGTCGCTTCCTCGCGGCCAACCAGCAGCAACGCGAAGTCCTTCGGCTGGCCGCGGCCGCCGGCGCGCCGCCATTGGAGGCGGACGGAGCGGCCCGGCTTGAGGTCGCCGGCTGCGAGCTGGATTTCAAACCGCGGCGCAAACAGTGACGCGAAGGCATAGACCACCCCCACCGCCAGCCCGATCCCGATGAGGAAGAACGGGATCATGAACAGGGTGAACACCCCGCCGATCGCCTTGCCAAAGCCATCGCCGCTGCCGACATCGCCCCACAGCGAGCGCTGGAAGAAGAACAGGAAGCCATTCCAGAACAGCGCGAAGACCGTGAGGCCGATGAACCCGCCAATCCGCGAGCTGCCAGCGCGCGTCCACTTTCCAGGCTCCAATGATTTCGCCGCGATCCGGTGCGCACGGACCGCTGCGCCCTTCCCGCTGCTGCGGGGAAGGGAGACGCTGGCACCTTCGCGGCGTTTCTTGAAGATCGTCCACAGCCCTCCGGCACCGACTGCGATGAACGGCAGGGGGAACAGCGCGAACAAGCCCCACCAGCCGGCGCTCCGCTTCACCACCGCGCGCCATGGCTCATCCGGATCGACGAATACGGTGAGCTTCGATTCCGGTGGGTGGGCGCGCGTCACCTCGTGCTTGCCCTTCGAGCCGGAGGAGGAGCCGCCTAACAGGTCGTAGCGGTTCGAGCGGTATTCACGGCCATCCACTTGGTAGCGGTAGAAGAGATCGACCGCGTAGGTGGTGCCGTCGCTGTCGCTTTTGCTGCGGACGCGGCTCCAGATGACCTCGGCTTCGGTTTCCTGCCAACCGCGCATGGCGACCCATTCCGCGGCCTTCGGGATGATCAGGCCGAATAACAGGCCCAGCCCGGCACAGCCGAAGAACAGGAAGGCCATCACCGCCGCGAAGAAGTTCTCGGTGCCTCCCTTCTTTGACACCGTCTTCGCCGACTTGCCCGTCCCACCGAAGATGAGGCCGATGCCGATCAACACGAAGAAGCCGCCGAAGGCCGCGAAGATGAGTCCGCCCCAGATCTGCCCGCTGCCAGATGGCATCAGCGCGGAGGTTTCCGGTTCGCCGGGCTTCACCCGGCACTCGGTTTGGACGTTGGTCAGATTCGCCAGCGATCCCTCGGGGCCTTGCGCCAACTGCTCGCGGACCTTCGCCAGCTCCTCGTATTTGTCGCTGCCCTTGTCTTCCTTCCACAGGCGGGTGCCGGTGTATTCGCGACCATCGACCTTGTAGCGGTAAGCGAGGTCCGCGCGAAACGCCGGATCCTTCTTCTGGTCCGCGACGATCTCGAAGCGATCAATCACGCAGGGCACGGACTCCCATTTCCACGCCTCCAGCGCACCCCACGTCATCCACAGGCCGAAGCAGAGGAAGATCGAGCTGAAGGCGGTCCAGCAGATCCCGAAAAACCGGCCCGCACATCCGATGCTCGATTCGCTGCTGTGACCGGCTTCCACGCGCTTTTTCTAGCAGATCGGCGAAAGCCGCGCGGCAGGAAAATCAGCGGCGGGTTTCCACTTGGGAGGCCGGATCAACGACGGCCCCGGGTCCGCTCCGGCCACGAGAATCTGGCGACTCCGAACCCGCCGAGTGCCAGGAACGGCAGGGGGAAGAGCAGGAAGAAGCCGCTCGAGCCAAGGTTCCGGTCCACGACTGCACGCCACGGCTTGTCGGGATCGATGAACACCGTGATCGCCGTGCCGGGAGGATGACTACGGACCCGTTCTCCGGAACGCTTGCTGCCGGAATAGGCTCCCAGCACCGTCGTGCGGTTGGAGAGATACTCCCTGCCGTCGATTTCGTAGCGGTAGAGAATGCTTGCCCGCACGCCGGGATCCCTGCCGCGTTTACGGTTCTGGCTCTGTTGGAGCTGACTGTTGACGACCGTTGCGGGGACTTCGATCCAGCACCTCATTCGCCATCGCTCCATCAGACCCCATCCCGTGAACACCGACGCGGCAACGCCGCTCACGGCAAAGAACAGGAAGAGCGCCAAGAGGATGGGATCGCGTTTTAGCCGCGCTTTCCGGCTCACCCGCTGGCGGCGGTAGAAGAAGAGGAATGCGCCTATCCAGAGCAGAACCGCTGCGGTGAGTCCGAAGCCGAAGGCGACTGCCTCGCGGTTCGCGATCAAGACGGCCCGCGTGGGATCCTCCGGATCGACCAGGCACTCGGTCTCGAAGTTCCGAAGATCGGACGGAGGGCGGGGAGACTTCTCGGTCAATGCCGCGACACAATTAGAGATGTCCTCATAGTCGTCGGTCGCGGGTTGGCCGGGCCACGCTTGGCGGCCGGATTGGACCGCGCCGCCCGCGTGGTAGTCGTAGGCTGTCTTTACCCGGAAAGACTTGCGGTGGTTGAAGTTGGTTTCGACTTCAAATTCGCGGATCACGCAGGGGACCTTGGTCCATCCCACGGCGGAGTCGTGCCACAGGTTGGCGAGCGCGACGGCGGTTTTGATTGCCGCAATGATGCCTCCGCCCACCAGCAGGATGCAAAAGAGGTGGCCGGCTTTTTTCATTGAGCGGGAAATGCTGACCGGTCGCGATCAGCGGCGGGCGTCGAGCCACGCGATGACCTTCGCCAAGGCGCGTCCACGGTGGCTGAGGGCATTTTTCACCTCCGCGCCGAGTTCGGCGAAGGTCTGGTCGTAGCCCTCCGGCGCGAACAGCGGGTCGTAGCCAAAGCCGCCTGCTCCGTAGGGTTCATCGAGGATGCGTCCCTCCACCGTGCCGCTGAAATCCGCCAGCACCTCCCCGTTTTCCGCGAGCACCATGGTGCAGCGGAATCGTGCGGAGCGTCCGGTCATGCCGGCCATTTCAGTCATCAGGCGGGCGTTGTTTTTCGGGTGATTTCCCTCCTCGCCGCCATAGCTGCTGGACCACACGCCCGGTGCACCGCCGAGCGAATCGACCTCCAGCCCCGAATCATCCGAAAGTACCAGTCCCGTCACCTGGCGGCTGATCGCGACTGCTTTAAGCGTGGCGTTTTCGAGGAAGGTGGTGCCGGTTTCCTCGACCGTGGGCAGGCCCAAGAAGTCATTGACATCCAGCACCCGGTAGCGGGCGCCGAGGATTTCCCGGATCTCCTGGGTCTTGTGCGCGTTGCGGGTGGCGATGACCAGGATCGGCGGCTCGGAGGGCATGTCCGTGGGTAGCCGGATGACCCGCACGGGCCAAGAATTTTGAAATAATCGTCCCCCGTGCTACGCCTATAGGACGTAATGAAATCCATCACCCACCTCGCGCTCTTCGCGGTCGGACCGGCGCTCATCAGCTCCGCTTTTGCCAATGCACCGGAAGGCTGGAGCACCGACCTCGAGAAGGCCTTCGCCCAAGCCAAGAAGGAGAAGAAGGCCGTGCTGGTCGAGTTCACTGGCTCCGACTGGTGCCCGCCGTGCATAGCGGTGCGCAAGGCGGTGCTGACCAAGAAGGAATTCATCGAGAAGGCGTCGAAGGACTTCGTGCTGGTCGAACTGGATTTCCCCAAGGGCGACAAGGCGGTGGCCGAAAAGAACGAGCCGGCGCGCGAGAAATACGGCGTCGAGGGCTTCCCGACCGTCATTTTGTTCAATGCCGAGGGGAAGCAATTCTCCACCTTCAATCCCGCGCAGTTCATGAAGGTCGATGCCTTCCTCGGCCACCTGAAGGGTGAGCTGGAGAAGAAGGAACTCGACTGATCCCTTTTCATAGGAGAGCTGTTCATGGCAGCCCGACCCCGCCCGGCTTCGACGCCGCGGCGGGGTTTTTTCGTGGAATAGCGGAGCGGATGGCCGCGTCTTAGTCCCCGATGAAAACGCTGCTCCGCTCGCTCGCCGTCCTCGCCGCCACCGCTTCGTTTGCCTTCGGCAGCGAGGGCTGGATGACCAACTGGGAAGAGGCCAAGGCCAAGGCGAAGGCCGAGAACAAGCCGATCTTGATCAACCTCACCGGCTCGGACTGGTGCGGCTGGTGCATCAAGATCGAGAAGGAGGTCTTTTCGTCGAAAGACTTCAAGGAATATGCCGCCGCGAACGTGATCCTGATGGAGGCGGACTTCCCGCGGAAGAAGGAGCTGCCAGCGGACCTCAAGAAGCAGAATGAGGAGCTGAAGAAGCAATACTTGGCCGGCGGCTACCCGACCGTTTGGCTGCTGGATGCAGAGGGCAAGAAGCTCTCCGAGGATCTCGGCGAGTTGAAGGGCGGCACCAAGGGCTACATCGCAAAGCTCACCGAACTGATCGCAAAGTCGAAGGCCAAGTGAGAAGGAGCGCCCGCGAAATGGCAGAGCGCAATCGAAGGGTTGCACGGTGCGCCATGGGTCAAAGCGAGTCTTGTCGCGATTTTTCCACCGGTCATTGATTATCAGTGAGATGGCATTGAATTCGGGTCCGGCACGTCACCTGCGAAAAGGGTGTCACGATGAAAACCACCACCCGACCCAACCCCGAGGCCTCCCCCCTGCAAGAGATTCTCACCCGCTTGAACGATTCCATCGATGGATTCCGTTTGGCCGCCGACTTCTCGACCGATTCCGCCTTCATCCGGCTCTGCGAACGTTCCGCCGAAGCTCGCGAAGCGATGGTGGAAGAACTCGCCGCAGTGATTGCCGCATGCGGTGGCAAGCCGTCGTTGGAAGGCAGCCGGGAAGCCACGGTCCACCGCGCGTGGATCCGCTTCGTCTGCCAAGTCCACCCGCAGTTCCGCAAGCGCCTCCGCGCCGAATGCGAACGCGGTGAAAAGGAATTCCAGCGCACGCTCGATACCCGAAATGGTTTGGCGGTGCGCAATGAACGCACCGGCACGATGCTTGCCGACCTGCGCGCCCATGTGGCCACGACGTTCTCGGCCCTGCGCCACGTTGAAAGCACGTCCCGCGGCAATACGCGGCCGCACTATGCTGCTGCCTGAACCCTTCGCGCTTGGTCAAACCGACCAATTGCGAAAGCCCCGCCCGGCTATGACCGCGGCGGGGTTTTTCGTTTTGGCCTTCCTGCGAGTTCTCCGCCCGTCCAAACAAAGAGTGCTGGCATGAACGATCTGCACTTGGCCGCGCGGCGCGGCGACATCAGGGAGATGGAGCGCTTGCTCAACCAAGGCACACCGGTCGATCTCCCGGACGAGGTGAGCGGCCACACGCCTCTTATGGAGGCCTGCCTGAGCTCTTTGGCAGATGTGGAAGTGCTCGATTTTCTGATCGACCACGGGGCCGATGTGAACGCCCTCGTCCAGCCGCCGCCTGTCGCTCAGCCGGCATTTGAATCGATCGAGGAAATCGGCGGCATCGGGGAGATCGAGGGCCTCGATCCCGAAATGAGTGCTATGCTGGAGCAAAGCCGCGAGCTGATTCGCCAAAGCCAGGCGATCCTTGAAAACCAAGGCGAAGAGCGAGGTTCCGTGCTTTCGGTGGCGGTGAAATGTGCCAGCGTGGAGAAGCTTCAGCGACTCATTGAGCGTGGTGCCGACCCGGCTTTCACCTCGGCCCATGGTTATACGCCGGTGATCCTCGCCGCTTGCGCTAGCCGGATGAATGTCATCGAACTCCTGATGGCCGCCGGAGCGACGGCCGACGGTGCCTCGAAGCACGGCGAATCGGCGGTGCGGTTGTTTTCCCGGACCGGCGATTTCCCAGAGGTGCGGAGATTGCTGGAACTCGGTGCCGATCCCGAACCGCTTGGTTGGACGCCGCTTCTCCGCGCCGTCGCGCTCGGGACGCTCAATGAAGTTGCCGCGCTCCTGGATCAGGGAGCGGACTTGGAGGCAAAGGATTGGTGGGAGCGCACGGCCTTCCTGCTGGCTGTCGATGCAGGCGACATTGCCAAAGCCGGCCTGCTGCTCTCCCGCGGCGCGAACCGTGACGCGACCGGTCGCTGTGGCAAGACGGCGCTGCACTACCCCATCGATGACAATATCGAAATGCTGCGATGGTTGCTCGCGCAGGGCTTCGATCCGAAGGCGGAAGACGGCTTCGGACACACTCCGATCATGGAAGCGGTGGATGAAAGTGCGCTCGCCTGCTTCGAGTCGCTCTTGGAAGCAGGAGCGAATTGGAAGACCGGCAAATACAGCGATCCGCTTATCGCGGCTGCCACCCATCCGGCGATCATCCAGCGTCTGATTGATCTCGGCGAGAATCCCGGAAGGATCGGCGAGGAAGCGCTGCGGAACTGGATTGGCTTGGGCACTCGCGACGAACTTCCGGTAAGCGAGGCTGAATACCAGGAGGGCCGCTCGCGGCGTTTTGGGAATGCCAATCCCGAGCGGATGGACTTGCCATTCTGGAACGCCATGGTTCGCAATGGCTGGACTGGCTATCAGGCTGCGAAGCAGTTCGGCGATAACTCTTACGACCGAGATGATCCCGTCTGGTGTCACCACCGTTTCGGTATGTCCCTGACACCTTTGCCGGACGGTCGTTTCATCCAGATCGCCGGCGAGCACGAGGACCACTACGACCCCGACTTCTGCATCTACAACGACGTCATTGTCCACGATGGGAAAGGCGGCTTTGAGATTCTCGGCTACCCGGAGGAAATCTTCTCGCCCACCGATTTTCACTCCGCGACACTGGTCGGCGAGTGGATCTACCTTATCGGCAATCTCGGGTATCCTCACACCCGCGAGGCTTTCGGGCGTGAAACGCCGGTCTTTCGCTTCCACATCGCCACCGGGAAGATAGAGCGCATCGCCACGAGTGGCACTTCACCCGGTTGGATTCACTCGCACGAGGCGAAGCTGGATAATGGCTGCATCCGCGTCTTCCAAGGGAAAGTCCTGGCCCTTGACGAAGACGGCGAATCAAAGTTTTCCGGCCTGCTGGGGTCCTACTCGATGGATCTGGCCACGGGAGTCTGGACCAAGCGCTGAGGCCGGGCGCAGGTGAGTTCCCATTCCCGCGGCTTTTCTTGGCACTTCCCGCCGCGCCGGGGTTTTCCTTTTCAAGGTAAGCCGCTTCCGCCAATTTCCGCGCCCCGCCATGTCCGACCGCCGCAAACCGTTCCCCTTCGACCAGTTCGAGCCTGCCTGGCAGGCCCGCTGGGACGCGGAGAAAACCTTCCGCACGCCGAATCCGGGCGATGCGGATTTCGACGCCTCGAAGCCGAAGTTCTACGTGCTAGACATGTTCCCGTATCCCTCCGGCAGCGGCCTTCATGTGGGGCATCCCGAGGGCTACACGGCCACCGACATCATCGGCCGCGCGCGGCGCCGGCAGGGTTTCAACGTCCTTCACCCGATGGGTTGGGACTCGTTCGGCCTGCCTGCCGAGCAGTATGCGATCAAAACCGGCCAGCATCCGGCGATCACCACCGTCGCGAACATCGCGACCTTCAAGCGCCAGTTGAAGTCGCTCGGCTTCGGCTACGACTGGGACCGCGAGATCGCCACCACCGACCCGGAATACGTCCGCTGGACCCAGTGGATCTTCCTGCAACTGTACTCATCGTACTTCGATGAGGAAGCCGGCAAGGCCAAGCCCGTGTCCGAGCTCGAAGCGAAAGGCTGGACCCGCGAGCAGATCGATAACGTCCGGCTGGCCTTCGTCCACGAAGCCCCGGTGAACTGGTCGCCCGACCTCGGCACCGTGCTGGCCAACGAGGAAGTCGAGGAGTGGCGCGGCAAGGGCCACATCGTCGAACGCCGCCCGCTGCGCCAGTGGATGCTGCGCATCACGAAGTATGCCCAGCGTTTGATCGATGAGCTGGACCCGCTCGACTGGCCCGAGGGCATCAAGCTGTTGCAGAAAAACTGGATCGGCCGCAGCGAAGGCGCGGAGGTCGATTTCCAGCTCGATGGACACACAGTCACCGTCTTCACGACTCGTCCCGACACCTTGTTCGGCGCCACCTACATGGTGCTCGCGCCGGAGCATCCCTATGTCACGGAGATCACCACTGCGGAGCAGAAGGAAGCCGTCGAAGCCTATGTGAAAGCCTGCGCATCCAAGTCCGACTTGGAGCGCGGCGACATGAACAAGGACAAGTCCGGCGTCTTCACTGGTGCCTACGCGACCAATCCCGTGAACGGCGAGCAAAACCCGGTGTGGATCGCTGACTACGTGATGATGGGCTACGGCACCGGCGCGATCATGGCCGTGCCAGCGCATGACGAGCGGGACTTCGAGTTCGCGAAGAAGTTCGAGCTGCCGATCATTCAAGTCGTACAGCCCAACGGCGATGCCGACTGGCAGGGATACACGGATCCCGGCACTTCCGTGAACTCCGGCTTCATCGATGGCCTGCCAACAGCTGAAGCGAAGGCCAAGATCATCGCTTGGTTAGAAGAGCGCGGCAAAGGCAAGCGTCGCGTGCAATTCAAGCTGCGCGACTGGCTGTTCTCCCGGCAGCGCTACTGGGGCGAGCCTTTCCCGCTGACGTGGAAGGACGGCAACCATTACGCCGTGCCGGATGCTGAGCTGCCCTTGCTCGCGCCACCGCTGGACGACTACAAGCCCTCAGGCACGCCCGAGCCGCTGCTGAGCAAGGCCCGCGACTGGGTCGAGCTGCCCGACGGCTCCATCCGCGAAACGAACACCATGCCGCAGTGGGCCGGCTCATGCTGGTACTACCTGCGCTACTGCGATCCTCGTAGAAGCGACCGCTTCATTTCCAAGGAAGCAGAGAGCTATTGGAGCGGAGGTGATAAGCCGGGCATGGTCGATCTTTATGTCGGAGGTACGGAGCACGCCGTACTTCACCTGCTGTACGCGCGTTTCTGGCACAAGGTCCTGCACGATCTCGGCCACGTCTCGACCAACGAGCCGTTTCAGAGGCTGGTGAACCAAGGACTGATCTTGGGAGAGGACGGTCGCAAGATGTCGAAGTCTTTCGGCAACGTCGTGAATCCGGACGACGTCGTGAAGGAATATGGTGCCGATGCGCTGCGCCTCTACGAGATGTTCATGGGCCCGCTGGAACAGGTGAAGCCATGGCAGATGAAAGGCGTCGAAGGCGTTTCGCGCTTTCTCGCTCGCGTCTGGCGCGTTGCCTTTGAGGAAAACCAGGCCGGCGAGTGGGTCACGTCTTCGAAGATTCAAGACGTGCCGTGCACCGACAAGGCGCTGCTCAAGGTGGTTCACGAAACCATCAGGAAGGTCACCGATGACATCACCAAGCTGTCCTTCAACACCGCGATCTCGCAGATGATGGTCTGCACCAATGCCTTCACGGCAGCCGAAGTGGTGCCACTGAATGAGTTCCGCCTGTTGCTGCACGTGCTGAACCCTTTCGCACCGCACCTGACCGAGGAAATCCATTCGCGCCTCGGTGGCAGCGGCATGCTCGCCGATGCCGCTTGGCCGGAGCACGATGAAGCCGCGCTGGTCACCGATGAGATCGAGTTGGTCGTCCAAGTAAACGGCAAGCTGCGCGACCGCATCACCGTGCCGAAGGATGCACCGCAAGCCGATGTCGAAGCCGCCGCCCTGGCGTCGCCGAAGGTCAAGGAGCAGACCGATGGCAAGACCGTCCGCAAGGTGATAGTGGTTCCCGGCCGCCTCGTGAACATCGTTGCAAGTTAGGTACATCCCGTCCTTCGTCGCCTGAGAGGGAGCAACCCCTCGTGGCGAATTGAAAGCCCATGAAAGAAGCCCTCGCCGGCATAGCTACCCGCGCCAATCTGCTCGAGTGGCTGCTGGCGGAGGGCTGGGCGACGGAATTCGACCGGGCCACGTTGTCCCGCGCGGCAGCCTATGCCGAGGATCGTACAGTCAAGGGCGTCGAGTGGATCGAGCTGGTCAGCAGCGGTGAGCTGATCGTTACCGCCTCCGTCCAGGGCACGCGCCGCAAGCCTTACGAGACCTCCGTCGTTTTCCGCGAGTCAAAAGGGCGCTGGTCGTTGGAGACCGATTGCACCTGCCCGGTGGGGACTGGCTGCAAGCATGCCGCCGCGCTGCTCCGGCTGCTGCGCAAGCGTTCGATCCCGGTGACTGCCGAGGAACCCGACCTGCTCCGCGTCGATCCCGTGACTCCGGTCGGCCCGGTCGATCCAGCGGTGTCGTCCTGGCTGCGCGAGATCGAAACCGCCGCCCGCTCCGCCGGCGCGATCGAGGAGGGAAAGGTGAAGGAGTCCAGCGAGTCGCGTTTCCTGGCCTACTGCATCGAGGAGCCGCTCGGAGCACATCGCCGGACGCTGCATTTCACGCTGCGCGTTGGCATGCGGCTGAAGGACGGCACCATCCGCATCCAGGCTGGAGCGGCGAACGCCGACCCCACGAAGCCGGCGAAGTACATGTCCCGCGAGGACGTCATGCTCGCCACGCTTTTCCACCAGCGCAAGCGCCGGCACGCGTCCTGGGGGGCGATGTCCCTGGAGGGGCCGGATTGGGATGAGCTGTTAGAAGGCGCTCTTGCCACCGGCCGCCTGTTCTTCGGCCGGGAGAGCCAGGACTATCGCGGCAGTTCCGGCTACCGCCCGGTGACGGTCGGCGAGTCACGGCCGGTCGAGGCGGTTTGGGAGATCATGCCGGACGGCAGCGCGAGGCCGGTGCTGAAAGGCGCGGATGCCGATACGATGCTGCTGCCGACCATTCCGCCACGTTACTTCGATGCGAAGCAGGCGGTCATTGGCCCGGTGGAGAGCGGATTGCCCGCCGCGGTGCTGTCCGCGTGGACTCGCGGACCGGTGGTGAAGCCCGAACAGGTCAGTGGAGTCATTGAGCGTTTTTCCCGCCTGCCCGGTCCGGCGTTGCCTGCTCCGGTCACGATTGAAAGCGAGACCCGCCCGGCGGTTGCGCCCCGGCCGTTCTTGCGCGTGACGAAGCGGAACCTCGGCCGCGAGTGGGACCCGCTCGAAGTGGTTCTCGGCGAGCTGACCTTCCAGTATGGCGATAGCCCGCGGCTATTCCCGCTTACCTCCCACGCGCCGCATCGCCACGCCGAAGTGAAGGATGGCAAGCGGATCGTCTGGCCTCGCGATTTCAAGAAAGAGCGGCTTGCGGAAACACGGCTCACCCGCGCCGGGCTGATCCCGCTGACAAGGCTGATCGCGGAGCGTTACCTGGATGCCTCCAGCCGCCACTCGGTCGTTCCGGCCCGGCCGGGACCGATACCAGAGATGGTCTGGGCAGAACTACTAGAGGGACCGGAGATCGCGAGTCTGCGCGAGGAAGGCTGGACCATCGAGGTGGAACGCGAGGCCGGTCTAACCGCTCACGACGTCTCGAAATTCGTTCCCGCCATCGAGGTCGATACCGACCACGGCATCGACTGGTTCCGCTTCGACATTTCCTACGAGATCGATGGCAAGCGCTTTAGCCTGATCCCGATCATCGCGCAGGCCATCGCGAAAGATTTTCCACCGGCGGAATCACCCGAGCTGCCGGAGTTCGTCTTCCTGCCCTGCGAGAATGCCGAGGACGGCTTCATTCGCTTCCCGGCGAAGCAGCTCATGGAGATCGTCGACCGAGTCCGCCATCTTTTCGGCGGCGGGCGGGGCGATGGAGCACTGCGAATTGACCGGCTTTCTGCCGCGGGAGTGGCCGATTCGCTAGCCATCGATGCTTCGGAAACCACGCGAGCTTTGGCGAAGCTCGGTCGCGGCCTGCGCGACATCCGCGAGCTGCCTGCGGTGGAACTCCCGGCCACGGTGAAGGCGGACCTTCGCCCGTATCAGCTCGAAGGTTTCCGATGGCTCCAGTTCCTCGCCACGCACGGGCTGCACGGGATTTTGGCCGACGACATGGGGCTCGGCAAGACCTTGCAGACCCTCGCCCACCTCGCCGCGGAGAGTGCCAAGCAACCGGGCAAGCCATCGTTGGTCGTGGCTCCTACCTCCGTAGTACCAAATTGGGCGGCAGAGGCGGAGAAGTTCGTCCCCACGCTGAAAGTTCTAACCCTTCACGGCCCGGCGCGTGCGGCCGGTTTCAGCCAGATTCCGGACGCGGATGTCGTCATCACTTCCTATCCGCTGCTGGCCCGCGATATCGACACGCTCGTGAAGCAAGACTGGCACGTCGTGGTGCTCGATGAAGCGCAGCACATCAAGAACCCGAAGGCGATCACCGCACAGAGCGCTTGCAAGCTCAAGGCTGCCCATCGCCTGTGCCTGTCCGGCACGCCGATGGAAAACCATCTCGGCGAGCTGTGGAGCCTGATGCGTTTCCTGATGCCCGGCCTTCTCGGTGATGAGAAGTCCTTCAATACCCGCCTGCGCAAGCCGATCGAACGCGACCACTCCAGCGATGCCCAGATCGCGCTCAACCGTCGAGTCTCCCCGCTGCTGCTGCGCCGCACCAAGGACCAGGTCGCCACCGAACTGCCGGAGAAGACGGTGCTCATCCACCACGTCGATCTCACGAAGAAGCAGACCGATCTCTACGAGTCCGTCCGCGCCGCGATGGACAAGCGGGTGCGCGACGCGATCGCCGACAAGGGCTTGGCGAAGTCGCACATCATCGTGCTGGATGCCCTGCTCAAGCTCCGGCAGATCTGCTGCCATCCGAAACTGCTGAAGCACGATGCGGAATCGGCGAAGCTCGATTACCTGACGAACGAGTTGTTGCCAACTTTGTTAGAGGAAGGCCGGCGCATCTTGCTGTTCTCGCAGTTCACCTCGATGCTCGCCTTGATCGAGGCGCATTTGGAGAAGGAGAAGATTCCGTTCCTGAAGCTCACCGGCGAAACGAAGGATCGTGCGAAGTTGGTGAAGACCTTCCAGTCCGGTGAGGTGGCGGTATTCCTCATCTCCCTGAAAGCGGGCGGCACCGGCCTCAATCTCACCGCGGCCGACACCGTGATCCACTACGATCCGTGGTGGAATCCCGCGGGAGAGAACCAGGCGACCGACCGCGCGCACCGGATTGGGCAGACCAAGCCGGTGTTTGTCCATAAGCTGGTCTGCCGTGGTTCCATCGAAGATCGCATCCTCGAGCTCCAGAAGCACAAGTCGGCCTTGGTCGCGGCGCTGCTTTCCGAGGACACGACCAAGCTGAAGATCGACGCCGAGACGCTGTCGAATCTGCTCTCTCCATTGGAGTCGCCATGACACGAGACGAAATCATCGAGAAGATTCGCAAGGTCGAGGCCCTGTTCATGGGGACCGACTCGCCCGGCGAGATGCAGGCAGCGCTCGGCGCGCTCGATCGCCTCAATGCGCAACTCGCCGCCGCACCGCAGCCGGTCGAGGAGTGGCAGTTCAGCATGCACGATCCATGGAAGCGGCAGCTTTTCATCGCGCTCATCCGCCGCCACGGGCTCCACCCCTACCGCCATCCGCGCCAGCGATCTTCCACGGTGATGGTGCGAACCACCCGCGCCATGGTCGATCAAATCCTATGGCCGCAGTACTTGGAGTTATCCAAAATCCTGCACGACTATCTGGACGAGGTGACGCGGGACATCATCGGGCGCTCGGTGCACGCCGACGTTTCCGAAGCGCCGGAGCAGGCGAATCTACCGCTGTCGTGACGCGACGGGTTCAAATCAACCCGCGTGCCTCCGGGATGAACTCGGCGAGGTAATCGAGGTAGCCGCGCGGATGGCCGGCCATTTCGCGGCGGGTGTCCAGCGACTGCTGCGCGGCCTTGAAGCAGATCCCGACGTGCGACGCCGGTACGTCGGTGGCCTGTATTTGGCGGGAGAGGGCAACCAGCTCCGCCGCTAGGGCGGCGATCCATTCCTCGTCCCGACCCTTCGGCTTCTTCGCCGGGGGCTTCCCGCCGATAGCCAGCTCCGCCTTGCGGAGCGCCGACTTCACAAAGGAGTCCTTCGGCGCAAAGCCCTCGCCAGCAACGGTTTCCCGATCCCGGTCGTGAATGAGGCCCTCGATTTCCATCAGAATGCCGGCAAAGTAGGGGTCCCTCATCAAATCTCCAGCGCTCATGCGGGACAGCCTGCTGCTTCCGATACGGGGATCAAGCCGTTCTACGCGAGGAGTTGCTGGATACTGCATCCATCAGCCCCCGAACATCGCTTGGTGCCATTCCTCGTCTGGCGTGGCATCGTGGACGATTCCGTCGGCGGTCATGACTTGCACGGTTCCGGCGAGGTCTTCCAGCAGCACCATCACCTCGGTCACGGTGCCAAAGACAAACTCGGCGCGCCGCTCCGGCACGGGCAGGCGGATGAACCAATGGAAGGCGAGCCATGAGCCGGAACGGCCGAGCAGATAGTCTGCGGCATTCATGGTCAGGTCTCCCGGCACGTAGCCGGTCTGCATGATGACGTAGGGCCCGTGCGTGTCGCGCGGGTCGACTTCGGCGGCCATCGCCAGTTTGGCCAGACTGATCAATCGGGCAGCCGAGGGATCATTCCGAAGCGGGTGGGAAAAGGACATGGGGTGTATGGAAACTTCCCCATATCCTGAGGCGAGCAAATGAAAAGCCGATTCTGAAGAGGGTCTTCCCGGTCTCGCCGTGCGGAGCTGCATACGCCACCTCGTCTTGCGCCCGGTTCAAATATGAAACAGGTTTGCTCCATGCTTGTCCGTTTTGCCGTTTCGCTTGTCGCCATCTCCGGCCTCCTCAGGGCCGCGCCGGCACTGCCCTTCAAGGCTGACTTCTCCAGCTTTCCCGCCACCCCCTGGCAGACCCATGGCGGCGAATGGACTGCTGCCAATGGCGAGCTTCACGTCAAGGGAGGCGCCGGGCCGAAAGTGGCGATCGACGGGCTGGTGGCGGGCGACTTTCAACTCGATGTCGAACTTCGCCCGGAAGTCGATGGTGCCCAAGCGGGCGTGGTGTTCCGTGCGTCCGATGTTGCCGAAGGGGTCGATGCCTTCCGTGGTTACTACGCGGGAATCCGGGCCGGTCAGAATCTGGTGATGTGGGGCGCCACCGATCCGAAGTGGCGCTCGATCGCGGCGCGTCCGTTCGAAGTGAAAGCGAAGCAATGGTATCACCTGCGTCTGAGGGTTGCAGGGAACAACACGAAGATCTTTGTCGATGCCGAGCCGATTACCGATGTGACTTGGCCGGTCTTCGATGGCATCGATGCTGCGTTTACGAAGGGAAGCATCGCCTTGCGCGCCCTCGATGGAGACGCGTCGTTCCGCAATCTCAAGATTGCGGCCTATCGTCCTGCTCCGATCACTAACGGCTACACCAATCCGGTCCAGGCCGGTTGTGCCGATCCGGTGGTGCTGCGCCACGGCGGCAAGTACTACGCTTATACGACTTACACCCCGGACTTCCCACGCATGCCCCGTGGCATCCGGCTTTACACCTCTGAAAACCTGGTCAATTGGAAAGACGAGGGCTTCGCGCTGAAGAATGAAGACAGCTGGGGAGATTCGCGCTTCTGGGCACCGGACATCGTCGAGAAGGACGGCACGTTCTTCCTCTACTACGCCGCGGACGAGCGGATGTGCGTGGCCACTGCGAAGTCGCCGACGGGTCCCTTCCGCCAGGAGAAGCAGCAGCCGATCGATCCGGTCAGCATCAAGATCGATGGCCACGTCTTCACCGACGACGATGGGCTGCGCTACTTCTACTACGTCTCCTTCGGCGACGGGAACGAGATCTGGGGCGGCAAGCTCAACAACGACATGACGAGCGTCGATCCGACCACGCTGAAGCTCATGGTGAAACCCGACCAAGCGTGGGAAAGGCACCAGTGGCCGGTCACCGAAGGCCCGGAGATCCTGAAGCATAAGGGCACCTACTACCTCACCTACTCCGGCAGCCATTTCGAGAACCCAGAGTATGCTGTAGGCTACGCGACCTCCGACAACCCGCTCGGCCCGTGGAAGAAGTTTGGCTCCAACCCGGTGATGAAATCGACTGCCTACGCCCACGGCACGGCGCACCACTGCTTCGTCAAGTCACCGGACGGGAAGGAAACCTTCATCGTCTATCACCGGCACAACACGCTGGAGAAAACCGAACCGCGCGCGCTTTCGATCGATCGCGTGCGCTTTGTCTCTGATCCAGCCGGTGGCCCGGACATCCTGCAGATCCACGGCCCGACCTCGTCGCCGCAGCCGCTGCCTTCGGGCGCGCGTTGATGAGTTGAAACGGGGAACTTGCCATCAGGGCCTGCTCGCCGGATAGATCGTGGACACGTGCAGCTCCACCTGACCAATCGAACTCCCGCCGCCACCGAGCTCGGCCACTTGCTGCACAAGCATCCGGCGCGCTGCCACGGGGTCGAGCTGGCGTTCGGGCAGGCCACGGTCTTTTATCCGGAGGCCTCGGCGGAGGCTTGCACCGCCGTGCTCGCGGTGGAGGTGGACCCAGTCGGCTTGGTTCGTTCGGAGGGCGCGCGTCAGGGTGGCTGGGCGCTAGGACAGTATGTGAACGACCGGCCTTACGCTGCGTCGTCGTTCCTTTCCGTGGCGATCTCGCGGGTCTTCGGCACGGCGCTCAATGGCCGCTGCACCAAGCGGCCGGAGCTGGTGGAAAAGCCGCTCGATCTCGAAGCCCGGCTGCCGGTCGTGCAAGCGCCGGAAGGAATGTTAGAGAAGCTGTTCGCGCCGCTCGGCTATGCGGTGGAAAGCCGGCGCTTGCCGCTGGAGCTCGCATTTCCGGAATGGGGCGAGAGTCGTTATCACGAGCTGACTTTGAGAGCCACGATGCCGTTGCACGTGTTGCTGAAGCACCTCTTCGTGCTCATTCCAGCGCTGGATCGCGACAAGCACTACTGGGTCGGCCGTGAGGAGATCGACAAGCTGCTCGAGAAGGGCGAGGGATGGCTCGCCGGCCATCCCGAGCGCGAGTGGATCGTCCGCCGCTACCTGAAATACCAGAATCGCCTGACGCGCGAGGCGCTCGAACGGCTCGCGCCGGAGCCCGAGGAGGAGGACGACGAGAACGAGGAAGCGGCGGACACCGGCACCGAGCCGGCCGTCGAGCGGAAGATCTCGCTACACGACATTCGCCTCGACCGTGTCGCAGAGGCGATCACCGCGCTCGATCCGAAATCGGTCATCGACTTGGGATGTGGCGAAGGCCGGCTGTTAGGCCGGCTGCTGAAAGGCACCGGGATTCCGAAAGTCCTTGGCATGGACGTTTCCAGCCGCGCGCTGGAGATTGCCCTTGAGCGCCTCGATCGCATGCCGCCATCGCGACGGGAAGGCCGGCTGGAACTTTTCCTCGGCTCGCTGATCTATCGGGATTCGCGGCTGCGCGGTCACGATGTGGCGGCTTTGGTGGAAGTGATCGAACACCTCGACCCAGATCGGTTGGAATCGCTTGAGGAAGTCGTGTTCGCGGATGCCGCGCCGCGCACCGTTTTCGTCACGACTCCGAATCGCGAGTACAACGTGCTCTTTGAAGGCATGAAGCCGGGAGCGTTGCGCCACGGCGACCACCGCTTCGAGTGGACGCGTGCGGAGTTCCGCGAATGGGCGGAACGTGTCGCTGCAGAGCATGGCTACGCGGTGAGCTTCGAGCCGTTGGGCGAGGAACATGTGGAACATGGGCCTCCGAGCCAGATGGCGGTGTTCGTTCAGGGAAATTGACTTTGGCCCATAAAACCATATGGTCACCCATATGAAGACCACCCTGGAACTTCCCGACGAACTGCTGACCGAGGCGAAAGCCACCGCAGCAAGGCGCCGGATTACGCTCAAGGAACTCTTTACACGAGCCCTTGAGAAGGAGCTGCGACCGGTAGCGGCTCCGAAACAAGAAGACCACTTCACCATCGATCAGGATGGCTGGCCGGTGTTGAAGCGTCGGCCAGATTCCGGGGTGGTCGTCACTGAAGATTTCATACGTCAGCTCCGCGAACAGGAAGGAGTTTGATGATCGCCTTGCTGGACATCAGCGTGCTGATCGCGCGGGCGGACCCGGGGCACCAGTTTCATGCACGCGCAGGCGCATGGCTGCGGAGACAAAAACAGCTTGAAATTGCCTCCTGCCCGCTCACCGAAAATGGCTTCCTCCGCATCTACGGGCATCCATCGTATCCGGGCGGTCCGGGGTCGCCTGAGGGGGCGGCGAAGGATCTGGCCATTCTCAGGAACCGGAGCGACCACCGGTTTCTTCCCGACTCCGTTTCCCTGCTGGATCGTTCCATTTCATTGTCCGGCAGCGGTGTCTCACAACTGACCGACCTTTACCTGCTGGCCCTCGCGGTCCACCACTCGGCTCAGTTCGTGACCTTGGATCACCGGATTCCGGCGCAGCTCGTGCAAGGCGGCAAGTCCTCGCTGATCGTGATTCCTCGATGACACTCCGCATTCCCGAGCTTTCCCTTGTCCTCCTCGTCGGTCCATCCGGGTCGGGGAAGTCCACGTTTGCGCGGAAGCATTTCAAGCCGACCGAGGTGGTGTCGTCGGACGTCTGCCGCGGGATGGTTTCGGATGACGACAATGACCAGTCCGTCACTCCGCAGGCTTTCGAGCTGCTCTATTTCATCCTGCGCCAGCGGCTGGCGCTTGGAAGGCTCACGGTGGTGGATGCCACCAATCTTAATCCTGAGGACCGGGCTCGGCTGGTGGCCATTGCCCGCGAATATCACGCGCTGCCGGCGGCCATTGTCTTCCGCATCGACGAGAAAATCTGCCACGAGCGGAATGCGCAGCGGCCGGATCGCGATTTCGGTCCGCAGGTGATCAAGCGCCAGTTCGGCCAACTCCGGCGCGGCTTGCGCGGGCTGAAGACCGAAGGATTCCGAAACGTGGTCAACTTCCGCAGTCCGGAGGAAGTCGATGCCGTGGAAGCGATCGTGCGCGAACCGCTGTGGAACAACCGCAAGCACGATCACGGTCCCTTCGACATCGTGGGTGACGTGCATGGCTGCTACGATGAGCTTCGTACTTTGCTCGAGCAGCTCGGCTATACCGTGGAGCATCATGTCGCCCGTCATCCGGAAGGACGGCGGCTGGTGTTCGTGGGCGACCTGGTGGACCGCGGGCCGGACTCGCCGAATGTCCTGCGGCTGGTGATGGCCTCGGTGAATGCCGGCACGGCGATCTGTGTGCCGGGGAACCACGACATGAAGTTCCTGCGCTGGCTGAATGGAAAGAAGGTTCAGCCGACTCACGGCTTGGCCGAGACCATTGCCCAGCTCGAAGCCGATCCCATCGATCGCCGCGACCTGATCGCGTTCCTCGACAGCCTGGTGAGCCACTTCGTCTTCGACGATGGCAAGCTGGTGGTCGCCCATGCGGGCTTGAAGGAAAGCATGCAGGGCCGCGGCTCCGGCAAGGTGCGCGAGTTCTGCCTCTATGGCGACACGACCGGCGAGCGCGATGAATACGGCCTGCCCGAGCGGCTTGACTGGGCGCGCGACTATCGGGGCAAGGCGCTGGTTGTTTATGGCCACACGCCTTTTGCCGAGCCGCGCTGGCTGAACCACACCGTGAATATCGATACCGGTTGCTGTTTTGGTGGTGCGCTCACGGCATTGCGTTACCCCGCGATGGAAACGGTCTCGGTGCCTGCCCTCAGGACTTACGCGGAATCGGTGCGACCGCTGTTTTCCGATACGGCCGATGCCCAACTCGCGCACGACCAGGTGCTCGATCTGGATGACTTGCGCGGCAAGCGCCAGCTCCATACCACCCTGCGACCGAACGTGACGGTGCGGGAAGAGAACGTGCTCGCCGCGCTGGAAGTGATGAGCCGCTTCGCCGTGGATCCGCGCTGGCTGATCTATCTGCCGCCGACGATGTCGCCGTGCGGCACCAGTGATCGCGAAGGTTGGCTGGAGCGTCCGGAGGAAGCCTTTCACTACTACATCCAGCAAGGTGTCACCTCCGTGGTCTGTGAGGAAAAGCACATGGGCTCCCGCGCCGTGGCGGTGGTCTGCCGTGATCCCTCGGTCGCCATCTCACGCTTCGGCCTGCGGCAGGAGAAACGCGGCGTGATCTACACCCGGACCGGACGACCGTTCTTCAACGACGCGGCTCTGGAGCGAGCGTTGCTCGATCGATTGGCGGGTGCGCTGGAGAACGCCGGCTTGTGGGATGAATTGACGACCGACTGGCTGTGCCTCGACTGCGAGCTGATGCCGTGGTCGGTGAAGGCGCGCGAACTCATCCAATCGCAGTATGCTGCTGTCGCCGCTGCGGGAGAGGCCCACGCCGCCATGCTTTCGTCCGTGCTGGAGAAGGCGATCGCTGGCGATCACCTCGAAGCGGAAGCGAAGTCGATGCTCACCCCGATGTTCGAGCGGAGCCAAGCCCGTGCAGGGATGCTCGATCGCTATCGTCGCGCTTACCGGCACTATTGCTGGGACGTCGTGAGCTTGGAAGATCTCAAGCTGGCGCCGTTCCATTTCCTCGCTGCCGAAAGTGGCGCATTCCACCACCGCGATCACCTGTGGCACATGGCCATGGCGGAGCGACTCCAAGCCGCCGATCCGGCGCTCTTTCCGTCCACCCGCTGGCGCGAACTGGATCTGGCGGACGACGCGGCGGTTGCAGAGGCCATCCTATGGTGGGAGACGCTCACAGAAAGCGGCGGCGAGGGGATGGTGGTAAAGCCGCGCGACTTCGTGACTAGGGGTTCGCGCGGGCTCGTGCAGCCGGCGGTGAAATGCCGCGGCCGTGAGTATCTGAGAATCATCTACGGTCCGGAATATGATGCCCCGGAACACTTGAGCCGTCTCAGGCAGCGGGGTCTCGGGCACAAGCGGTCAATGGCTGAACGCGAGTTCGTGCTAGGCCTCGAAGCCCTAGATCGTTTCACGGCGCGCCGTCCACTGCGCGAGGTGCACGAGTGTGTCCTTGCGGTGCTGGCAATGGAGAGCGAGCCGGTGGATCCGCGGCTCTGATCGTCATTCCAGGCAATCCACCAGCGCTGCGAGCACAAGATCGACATTCGCCTGGGTCGCGGAGTGGCCCATCAGGCCGATCCGCCAGGCTTTCCCGGCGAAAGGCCCGAGACCTGCGCCGATTTCGATCGAGTACTCGTCCAGCAGCTTGGCGCGCACTGCCGCATCGTCCGCGCCTTCGGGAATGTGGATGCAGTTCAGCGTGTGCAGCGAGCGCGCCGGCACATACTGGATGCCCATGGACTCCAGCCCGGCGCGCAACCGCCGGTGAAGGCGTGCGTGCCGCGCCTGGCGGGCTTCCAGCCCTTCCTCCAGCACGATCGTCAGCGCCTCGTGGAGGGCGTAGATCATGTTCACCGGAGCGGTGTGATGGTAGGCGCGCTTGCCACTACCCTTGTAGTAGTCCTTGAGCATGGAGACGTCGAAGTACCAGCTCTGCACCTTGGTCTTGCGGGCTTCGGTCACCTCGACCGCGCGCGGCGAGAAAGACACCGGCGATAGTCCCGGCGGACAAGACAGGCATTTCTGCGTGCCGGAGTAAACCGCATCGATACCCAAATCATCGACCTTGAGCGGATGACCGGCGAGCGAAGTGACGGCGTCGACGATGAGCAGCATGCCGGCCTCGTGAAGGAGTTCCGCGAGTCCTTCCAGCGGCTGGTGGGCGCCGGTGGAGGTCTCGGCGTGAACAATGCCGAGCGCCTTCGCCTTCGGATGCCGTTCGATGGCATCGGCCAGTATTTCGAGCGAAAAGGTTTCACCCCACGGCGCATCGAGCCGGTGCACGGTGACGCCGGCGCGCTCCATCACATCGACCATGCGGCTGCCGAAGACTCCATTGACGCACACGATCGCCTCGTCGCCCGGCTCCATCAGGTTCGTGACCACGCATTCCATGCCGGCCATGCCGGTGGCGGAGACGGGGAAGGTGAGCGCGTTCTCGGTTTCGAAGACCTTGCGCAGCTTTACGCAAACCGAGTCCATGATCTCGATGTAGCGTGGGTCGAGGTGGCCCAGGGTCGGCGAGGCCATGGCGCGGAGGATGCGGGACGGCACGGTGCTCGGGCCGGGGCCCATCAGGATGCGTTCGGGGATGTGCATGGGAGAGAGGGGTTGAGGGAAAGCTGTCCGGCAGAGGTGCTCGCCTGCCATCCCCTCCGATCTAGCAGATACCCGCCCGCCGTGCGCGGAAAATTTCGGTCGCGAAAGTTCCCGCTTGGCAAGTGGCCCGCCGTCCCGATTGCTCCCGCCCGTGGATTCGCTCACCCAGGCAGCACTCGGCGCGGTGGTTGGCGAGCTGGTGCTTGGCCGCCAGCTCGGCCGGCGTGCGATTGCGTGGGGCGCGCTGTTCGGCACGCTGCCGGATCTGGATGTCGTGTTCGACTGGATCCTCCCCACCGCATGGGGTTTGGTCATGCATCGCGGCATATCGCATTCGCTGATCCTCATCGGGCTGCTGACCTGGCTGCTTGCCAAGCCGTTGGCGAAGCGCTGGAAAAAGGACAAGGTCACGTCGAAGCGCGCCGCGTGGTTCGTCTTCCTGACGTGGGGAACGCATGTGCTGATCGACGTGTTCACGGTCTACGGCACCGGCGTGCTCGATCCGCTTCCGGTGCCACGGCTTTCGACCGACAATATTTCCATCATCGATCCGCTGTTCACCATCCCGCTGGTGGTGGCGGTCATCATCGGCCTGTTCGTGAAGCCGAAGGAGTGGAAGAAGGGCAAGGGCATCCGTTCGGCCGCGTGGTGCCTGGGGATCAGCTCGTTCTACGTCATCCTTAGTATTTGGGCGAAGTTCTCGGTGAGCCAGGCGGTCGAGGCCGATCTGGCGAAGCGCGGCGTCACCTATCAGCGGAAGATGGAAGCTCCCACGATCTTCAACATCCTCCTCTGGCGCGCGCTGGTCGATCGACCGGGTGAGATTTGGATCGGCTACCGCTCGATCTTCGATGCCAGTGGCGAGCCGATCCGCTGGACGGTGGTGCCGAAGGGCGAGGACATCGCCGCGAGGCACGCCGACGCCCGCGAGGTGAAAATCGTGAAATGGTTTTCCAAAGGGTGGTGGATCGCCCGTGAATCAGCCGACGGCGTTTGGCTGGCCGACCTGCGCTTCGCGGAGATGCGGACTTGGGACGAGCGCGGTGTAGCGTTTCGCTTTCCCTTCACCTGGACGTATCAGCCGGACGGCACCAAAGACCGCTTGCGCACTCATCAGCGGGAGGCTCGCGATCCCGGCGAAATGCTGCGCCGCATGGGCCGCCGGATCAGCGGGGAGAATGCCGCGTGGGAGGGCAATCCGCGGTTGATCGGCCAGTATCTGGCATTGCAGGAGTACTTGAGTAGCCACTGAAGCCGAGCGCGGAGTGAACTCCTCGTCACCAGTCCGCGTTTGAATCGCGGCCCGTTTTGTGAACCCTCAGGGCATGCAGGATCACGTGTTCACCGCGCTCAGCCGCCGCCGCTTTTTGGCGACCGGCGGGGCTTTACTCGGTTCGAGCCTGCTGGGAGCCGCTGAGACGTCGCGGCGCGGCAAGACCATCTCGATCTTCCACACTACCGATCTCCACGGACGTATCCTGCCCACGGAGAATTACGATGGCCTCGGCGACCTCGGCGGCTTCGCCCGTTGCGCGACCCAGATCCGCCGCTGGCGGAAAGAGCTTCCGGACTCGCTGCTCGTCGATATCGGCGACCTCTATCAGGGCACGCCGGTCAGCTTGCAGAACGATGGTAAGCTCATGATCGGGCTCTTCGATGCCCTTGGCTATGACGCGTGGGTTTTGGGCAACCACGACCTCGACTGGGGCCGCGGTATCGTGGAAGGCGCGCTCGATCTTTCCAAAGCGCCGGTCCTCACCGCCAATCTCACGGTCGATGGCAAGGTTCCCGCTGAAGCCGGCGGCGCATGGAAGAAGGTCCGCCCGTGGATGGTTCGCGAAGTCGGCGGCTTTCGCATCGGGCTCATCGGGCTGATCACGCCTGGCCTGCCGAACTGGCTCACGCCGGGCACGCTGGGCGGGGTTGCGGCAGTGGACCCTATCGAGTCGTTGAAGAAATGCCTCACGGAGATCCAGGCGGAGAAACCGGATGCCATCGTCGTGCTCGGGCACATGGGCTGGCGCCTTCAGGACGACTTCGCCAATCCGGTGCGTGAGATCTTGGCCGAAACGCAAGGCGTGGACGTCTACCTCGCCGGCCACAGCCATCAGGACCAGCCATCGTGGATGAATGGCCGCGTGCTGTGCAGCCAGGCGAGCTACTACGGCATTCACTGCGGACGCATCGATCTCACCTTCGACATGGAAAGCCGACGCTTGTTAGAGAAGCGGGCATTCACCGTGCTGATGGACTCGCGCTTCGAACTCGACCCCGAGGTGATGGAACTTTCCAAGGCCGAATTCGCAAAGGCCGAGGCTGAAATGAAGCGCAAGGTGTGCACCGTGGCGACGCCCGTTGAAGGCGGTGCCCGGGGGAGCAGGACTTCACAACTTTTCTGCGAGGCCTTCGCCGATGCGCTGAGGAAGGCCGGCGCGCCGGTCGATGGTGTCTTCCATGGCGTCTTCGTGAAGGACGGCATTCCCGCCGGTGAGTTGACCGTGGAGGATTGCTGGAAGCTATTGCCTTACGAGAACGGCCTTCTTGTCGCCGATCTGACCGCCGCGGATCTTTGGGACATCCTATCGGAGGACGACAAGCAGCGGACGCTTTGGCCTTTCGAGACTGCGGCCGATGGCACCGGCTTGCTTTTCCAAGGGAAGCCACTCGAGCCCGACAAACGCTACCGGATTGCCTTCAATACCTACGACGGGCAGTCTGGCGGCGGGCGGCTTCTCAAGCTTCGCGAAATCCTCAATCGTCCGGAGAGCAAGCGCACCGAGACCAAGGTCGCGACCCGTGCGGCGCTGATCGATTTTCTTTCGGAGCGGAAGGTGCTGGAGTAGGCGTCAATGCCACGTCAATGCCACGCGGAAGTAGCCATTGGGCGAGAGCGTCGCGCGGCATTCACCGCCGAGGAGTGCAACGCAGGCCTTCACGATTGAGAGTCCGAGTCCCGAGTGCCCGTAGCCGCTGCGCGCGTCATCCTTCCTCCAGAAGCGCTCGAAGAGCCGCTCCAGATCCTCCTCGTTGAGGCCGGGCGCGGGATTGGAGACGGCGAGGCGGTTGGGGGATGCCTCGATCATGACTTCAGAACCCTCCGGAGCGTGTGCCACGGCATTGCCTAACAGATTCTGGAGAATCGCTCCCCAAAGCACCGGATCACTGCTGAAGGGTCCTTCGGAAACGCGGGAGTCCAGGCGCAGTCCTCGTTGTGCAGCCCTTGGTTCGACACGCGAAATCGCGGTCGCGACAGTGGCGGCGAGGTCGATGGGCTCGCGCTGGACCGGTTGGCGACCGGCATCGGCGCGGGCGAGCAGCGAGAGCTTGTCTAACAGAGCCTCGAGTTCGTTGGCGACGACTACCATCTCGGCACAGCGCTCTGAGGTCGCCTCCTCCGGCCACATGGCACCGAGCTCGGCCATGCTCTTCAGCTCCGCCAAGGGTGTGCGCAGCTCGTGGGCGGCGTGACTGCTGAAGCGTCGCTCACGATCGAAGGAGGCTTCCAGACGGCCAATCCAGTCGTTGAGCCTTTCGGCCACGGGGACGAGTTCGGCGGGGAGCTTTTGCACGTCCATGCGCTGATGTAGTTTTTCCGGGTGAATGTGGCCGACGTCGGCGGCAAGCTTGTCGAGTGGCTTCAGGCCGCGGCCCAGACCGAGGCGGATGACCGGCACCATCAGGAGCAACGCCGCAGCACCCGCGACCCCGAGCACGGTGGCGAGCAGGGCAAGCGGCAGGTTCATGCTCCCCGTCGGGCTGGCAACGATGAGATAGAGGTCCCGGTGGCGCGCCTTCTTGTCGTCCTTCGGATAAAAGCGCTGCACATAGAAGTGCGCGGGGCGGCCGTTGGCGAACTTGCCTTTTCGGATGCGGGGCTCGTCATCCTCAGGCTTCCTGATGCCCGAGAAATCACCGGTGTCCTGCTGGTCCGAAAGGATCGAGGGCGAGCTCATGAAGAGCTTCCCATTCATCCGGCGGATCTCGAAGTAGTCGTTGCCGTCCTTTCCAAAGCCGGCGAAGTCCTGCACGGTCAGGTCGATCTCGAACTCGCCGCCATCGATCTCCGAGGCGGTGATCAGGGCACGCGCCTTCGCCGTCAGCGTCTCGTCAAACTGTGAACGTAGTAGTTCCCTCATCGCCACGAAGACACCGATCCCAGTGGCGATAAAGAGCGTGCCGATCGCCAGGCACAAGAGGATCGTGAGACGCCAGCGGATCGAGATCATGCTTCGAGCACGTAGCCGAGGCCGCGGCGGGTGTGGATGAGGGGGGGGGTGCCCGGCGGGCAGACCTTCCGGCGCAGCGAGCAAATGGCGGAGTCGACGGCATTGCTCAGTGGCCCGTCGAGCTCGGAGTAAAGGTGGGACTCGATCTGCTCGCGGTTGAGCACCTGACCCGGGCGGCGCGCGAGGATCTCGAGCAGGGAAAACTCGCGGGCGGTAAGGGGGATCATCTCACCGTCGCGGCTAACCGCCTTCGCCGCGGTGTCGATTTCGAGCGGACCGATCTTCAGCTTGGGGTCTGGCTGGGAATAGCGGCGGCGGGCGAGTGCTTCGAGGCGCGCGACCAGTTCCGCCAAGGCGAAGGGCTTCGTGAGATAGTCGTCGGCACCCTCGCTCAGGCCGCGGACTTTCTCCTCCACGCCATCGAGCGCGGTGAGCAGCAGCACCGGTGTGTCGATGCCATCGCGCCGCCAGCCGCGCAGGACTACCAGGCCGTCCTTGCCGGGCATCATGCGGTCGAGCACCACCGCGTCGTATTTCGCAGCGCGGCCCATCATGTCTCCCTCCTCGCCATCCACGGCGAGGTCCACGGCGTGGCCCATACGGGACAGCGCCTTGCCCAGCGTGTCGCGCAGTCGGGCGGCATCTTCGATGACGAGCAGTCTCATGGGCGGGTAAAGCATGATGCCGGAAGTGGAACTCGTCCACCTCCGGCATCTCTACCGGGAACCTCGCCGCCGATCCTGCCCCTCCCCGAGCGGGATGGCGGCGTGAGGTTCACCGGGAAAGGGGTTCTTCAGTCGTCGTGGTCCTCGATTTCGCTGATGACGCCGCCTTCGGCATTCAGCACCACGTCCATGTCGGGGATTCCCTTGCGGTCGATCTCGACATGCCAGGTGACCTTGCCGCCGGCGGTCTCCTTCTCCACGTCATCGATGGTGCCACCGTGTCCGCGGACGGCATCGCGGATGAAGGTGGGCATGGAGCGCAGCGGCACGTCCTCGCGGGTCTTGAGCAGGGTGCCATTGCCGGAGACGTAGACCTTGAGGTCCAGATCACGGGGCAACTCGACTTCCGCGATGTAGATTTCGCTGCCCTCGATCGAGATGAGATCGACCTCTTCGATCACGCCGCCGCGGGCATTCGATTCGATGGTGCCCTGCACGGCGGCGGGGCACTGGTGAAGGTGAAGGTCACGGCCATGCGCGGTGGCGGCCAAGGCCAGGGACGCGAGGGTCAGGATGGTGGTTTTCATGATTCGATGGGGTTGTGATGTTCTGTTAGGATAAGGAAAACTCAGCGGTGGATGCGGACACCCAGTGGCTCGCCACCCGGCAGGCCGTCGAAGATGACGAGCAGGTCCACGTGGCCGGCGGCGTCATCGAGCACGAGCAGTGCTTCGCCCTTGCCGCCGTTTTCCGGCAAGCGCCCGAGGTTTGTGGCCTTGGTATCGCGGCCATCCCAGTAGAGGAGCTCGAAGCGGGTGTCCGGTCCCGGTGCGGCGGTGATGGGGATCTTCTTGGAGGCTTCGGCACTGGCATTGCCGGTGAGCAGGATGAAGCCATCTTGCACGGCGGCGATTTCTCGAATGCCGCGGCCCTTCGCGATGGTGATCTCGTGGACACGCATCGGGCCCGGCTTGCCGCCGCCGAAGAGTTGGTCGGGAGCGAGTTCGAGCACCAGTCCGCGGCCATCTTGATTCGGCGCGCGGAGCCCGAACCACAGCTTGCCACCCGACCATGTGAGGCCCTCGATGTTCAGGCCATTCTGCTGGAGCGGCTGCTTGAGGTGGGGCTTCACCTGCGGCGTCTTTTCAAGCCACGGCAGCAGGCTCGTGCGGCGGATGCCATCCTTTTTCACTTGGCCGGTGGCCGGATCGACGGGCACCTGATAGATCGAGTGGCGGTCGGCTTGAAAGTCTCCCTTCTTCTTTCCGAGGCCGTGCGATCCCACCACGTAGTAGGCGTGATCGGCGGACGAGTAGGCGACGCCTTCGATGTCGACTTCCTGCTTCTTGCCTGCCGATTTCACGGGCAAGGCGATCGGGCGCTTCGATTCGATCCGGTGCTTCGAGGCCTCGATCACTCCAGGCTGGACGTGAAACATCTCGTCACTTCCGACCAGCACCTGCGTCTTGTTCGCGGCGGCGATGCCGCTCAGATCGAGCGAGTTTTCAAAGCCGGCGAGCTGCCACTCGTCGGTGAGGATCTCGAGCCGCTGGGTGCCGGCGTCCTGTTGGGCGCAGGCAGCGGGCAATAGCGCGGCGAGGGCCAAGGCCGCCAAGGCGCGGGGATGTCTGGGTCGGTTCGCTTTCACGCTGACAGTCCTAGCCCCCGAACATGATCCGAAGATGACGGTGCGGAAAAAATCTGCCGACCCGATGCCCCCATTCCGAATTCGTGCGCCGGGAGGATCGCGGCCGGGGTGCCCCCGCCTAGTCTTCCATCAACCCCTTGGAGTCATGTTGATGCGGAACTTTTGCACGGCCGGCATTTCCTTTGCGATCCTCGCGATCTTCACGGAAGGCGCGTTGATCCAACGCAGCCTTGAGAAGGCGCTCGCATCTTTCCAGGCCGGCGCGCCGTCGTGGCTGGCCTTGGGTGCCGTGGCGGGCCTCGCGCTCGCGATACGGTTGCCGCGCCGAAATTGATCTCTCCCCGGAGATGCCGCAAGGCAGGGGAGCCCTCAGCCATCATGGGGCGGGGCTCCCTAACCGGCGCTGCCGCTGCCGCTCATTCCATCCGGAAAGAAGCCTCCGCGGTGGCCGCGCAGGCCGCCGCAGAGCAGGCGTGAAATCGCCATGCGCAGCAGGTCGAAGCTCCACAGCCGCTGGCCGCACGCAGTGGGGCACGCGGCGGGGCCGGAGGTCAGCGCGCGCAGCTCGGCGGCACGCTCGGCGACTTCTGTGCCGGAAGCCGCGAGCGCGCCGTCCAACCAGCCCTCGAAGCGAGCATCGTCCGCGAGCATCGGCAGCAGTGCCGGCCGCCAGGCGGAAGCATCGCCTTCGCAAAGGAAGGCCTGGATTACCGCGAGGCTCAGGGAATTCAGGACCAGCGCACCGGTCAGCAAGTCGCCCCCGCTGGCGAAGGGATCGAAGCCACTCACCTCCGCCTGCGCCGCCAGTGCGGCAAAGCCCTGGGCGAGATCCATGCGGGGTGCCGGGGCCAGCGGGATCCCCGTGCTGGCGGCCAGCTTGCGCAGGGCCGCGATGTCCTTTTCCACCGCATCCGCGCGCCGGGCGAGTTCCGCGTGGCCGGTGTCGCGGCGCAAGTAGGCCAGCGAGATCGACTTCAAATCAACCAGTAGATCGAAGCGATCGTCGCGGGCCGCCTTGGGCTCGCCGCCATCGAGGTCGTCGAAGACGTCCTGACGTTTGGGGAGAGGGGGGCGGGAGGTATTGCCGGGATCAATGACCCTGATGTTCATCCAGGCGGCGTTCTACCAGCCGCGGGTCTCGCGCGACAGCAGGCGGCACTTCGAAAATCGAATGACCCCATATGGCGGCTCAGGGGAACAACTTCCGCCCGAGCTTTGCGACCGCCGCCGCCACGCCCAGGACTTCCTTCGACTCCTCATCGCTCCGGCAATACACCGAGACGGTGAAGGCCTGCGGCAGCAGGAACTCGAAGGTCCGCACGTGGATCAGCCCGTCCGCGCCATCGCCGAGGCGCGGCATCGCATTCCCCGGCGCGAGCATGACCCCCAGTCCGGCCCGGCACGCGGCGGCTGCCTCATCCTCGGAGGAGAAAGCGATCGAGTTCGCCGGCTGGATCCCGTAGGCTTCATCGCACCAGCGCAGCAGGAAGGAGCCGAAGCCGGTCACGACCCGGCGGTCGGGCACCAGCACGGTGGTGCGCAGCACTTCGGGGAAGCTGAAATTGTCAGGGTCGAAGGGATAGAAATCCGGATTCCATGCCACCGTGATGCCGCGCTCGTGGCGGATCACCGCCTCCTGCACCCCGGCCGAAAGACCGGCCCGCAGGAAGCGCCCGGCGACCACCACGTCGCAGCGCGTGGCCTCCAGCGCCGCGCGCCAATTCTCGCCGGCATCGCCGCATTTCACCGCCGGGCCGTTCACTCCGGGCAGCACGCCCATGGCGATCTCTGCTCGCAGCGTGCGGCCGAAATAGGACGCATCCAGTGCCAGCAGCACCTGGCGATCCATCCGCCGGTCGAGCCGGCGCATGCCATCGATGAAATCCAGATACGCCGCGCCGGTTTCGTTCGCGTGGGCGAGGAAGGCGACGCCGGCCGGGGTCAATTTCGTGCCGGTCGGCGAGCGCTCTAACAAAATCAGCCCGATTGCCGACTCCAGCTTCGAGATCATCAGGCTCACGGCCGGCTGGGACATGCCCCAGCGCTTGCCAGTCTCGGTGAAGCTCCCGGTGTCCGCGAGGTGGCGGAAGATGAGCAGGCAGTTCAGGTCAATGTCCATGGCCGTTGACTGCCGCCATCAGGCGAGGCTTGAGTTCCGCATAGGGGTGATTGCGCCGCAGGCAGGCGGTGAGCCGGTAGGATGGCCATGGACCCGGATCGCGATCCGCCAGGCCGGCGGTCGTTTCCGGGACGAAGAGGCATCCCGCCGTCGGGAGTGAGGACGGGTCGGCCAGCAGTCGCGCCGTCTCCGCCTCGGCGAGCACCGCGCCGCCGGGGGCACCGGCTTTGCGGAAGTCTTCCAGGACGGATGCGGCGACCTCCGGCTCACCGGCGTCCGCGATCCACCAGCCGTCTTTCTCGAGTTCGCCGGGTGTGGCGGGCGGCTCGCCTTTCGCCTTCGGGTGGCGCACGATCTTCCACGGTACCGGGCCGAGATCGACGGAATCGAGCCGGTCCGCGCAGCCGAGGCCGATGCCGAAATACACGTCGCACTCCGCATTCAGCAGCGCGGTGCGGAAGCGCTTCACCTCGATGCGCACGAAGCAGGAGCGGAATATGTCCGCGATCTTCAGTGTCGCGAGGAAGTCGGTGAAGAGGCCGCCGCGGAAAAACTCGCCCCCCGCCGCGAAGCGCAGGATGCGGCCCGCCTGGTGCAGGGTGCGCACGCCCTCGCCGAGCTTGCGCAGCGAGCGCGACAGCGGCCCGACCTGGACGAGCAGCCCCTGCGCGAAAGGCGTCGGCACCAGCGTGCGATCCGCCATTTCCTCGAACAGCGGGCGGCCCACCGCCGCCTCGAATTCCTGGCAGACCCGCTTGATATTCGCCCGGGTGCTGTGCAGCTCCAGCGCCGCATTCGCATACGAGCGCTCCTTGCAGGTCACGCTGAAGACCTCGAGCTGCCGGTAGGTGATTTCCGGCAGCGCTTCCACGGGGCCGGGGTTCTCGGAGTTCTTCGTGGGCATGGGAGGGCTGCTGGGGAGCGGCGCTAACAAAGCACTCCGCGCGGCCGCCGCAAATCTTTTGCGGTCCGGACCGAACGACCCCAGCCCTCCACACCCCAGCTGATTTTCCCATCGCCGGGGAGTGGCGGACCGGTTCATTCTCCCCCGCATCATGACCAAACTCGGAAAGATCGTCTTCACCCTCGTGGTCCTGCTTCTCGCCGGATTCGCCGTGATGCGGATGCTGGGGAAGAAGGATGGGGATACCGGCGCGCCCGGCTCGCCCGCGCATGCGGACACCCGGGAGATGGTCGTACCCGAGGGGGATAGCAATATCGCCGCGTCCTTCGATTTCATCGCTCCGGGCAAGGCACAGCCGCTGCCATCGCCGCGGCCGTACACGCCGGTGGACAGCACCATCGCCATCAATCTCTCCGAGTACGCGGGCTACGCCGGCCTGATCGCCGCCAATGGCGGGCTCGAGCCGAATGACGCCTCGTGGTTCGCGAAGAACGGCGGCTTCAAGCTGAAGATCACCCTCAGCGAGGAGGATTCGTGGGCGGACCTGCAGGACGGCAAGTTCGCCGCCACCGCTACCACCGTGGACGTGCTCTCGAACTACGGCCGCCAGTGGCAGTGCGTGGTGCCCGCCCAGGTCTCGTGGTCGCGCGGTGCCGACGGCATCATCGTGAAGAAGGACATCAAGCGGGTGAACGACCTCAAGGGCAAGACCATCGCCACCGCGCCCTTCAGCGAGGCCGAGTTCTTCATCCGCTACCTCGCCCAGGAGGCCGGCCTCGCCGTCGTCCGCCTCGATGGCCCCGAGCAGACGCGCAATCCGGAAGCGGTGAATCTCGTCTTCCTCGAAGACGCCTTCGAAGCCGGCGATGCCTTCCTGGCGGACCTGAAGGCCGGTGGCCACGAGCTCGATGGCTGCGTGACCTGGGCGCCGAAGACCACCGAGGTGGTGGAGGGCTCGGAAGGTGCCGCTCGCCAGCTCATCGACAATCGCAACCTGCTCGTCATCGCGGACATCCTCGTTTTCAACAAGGGCTTCGCCCAGGCCAAGCCGGAGGTGGTGCAGAAGATCGTGGAAGGCATGCTGCTTCACAACGATCGCATCCGCGCCAATCCCGAGTCGCACCTGAAGGCCATCGCCGATGCCTTCAAGGCGTACGAGTGGACGGTGGACGACGCCCGCGAGGAACTCTCCAAGGTCCACCTCTCGAATCTACCCGAGAACCTCGCCTTCTTCCGCGGCGCGATCGATGAAGCCGGCTCCTTCGCTTCCGTTTTCCAGACTGCGAACCTTGCCTACGGCTCGGAGCTCCAGCCCTCGCCGGTTGCCGCGTCGTTCTTCGCGGATATCAAGCCGCTTGAAGCCATCGCCGCTGCGGGCACGCTGTCGGCGCAGGTCGCCTCGATCCAACCGATCAAGACCAACGACCAGGCTCCCATCGAGCAGGACCCGCTGCTGACCCGCGACATCCGCTTCTACTTCCTGCCGAATAGCGCCCAGCTCGACATGGGCAACAAGGAGAACCACGACTTCCTCGCCAATGTGAACCACCTGCTCGGCGTCTCGCCCGGCTCGATGATCCTCCTGCGCGGCCACGTGGATGACGCCCAGAAGGAGAACTTCCGCAAGCAGGGTGGTGAAGCGCTCGTCCGCAAGATGTTTCTCAAGGCCATGGAGCTATCCCAACAGCGCGCCGACGAAGTGAAGAAGCGCCTGCTGGAAAAGTATCCCGCCATCAAGCCCGACCGCCTCGAAGTCGTCGGCCGCGGCTGGGAAGAACCGGCCGGCAAGGACTCGGACCTGAATCGCCGGGTGGAGGTGCAGTGGTTCACGGTGGAATAAGCGGAGAATCACCAATCATCAATCCTCCAATCACCAATCAGAGTGCCTGAAGAAACAGGACCGCTGGCGCCAATTGCGGAGCTCGCCAGGAGGACTTGCTGGCCTCCGGTGCCCGCCTACCTAGAGGGAACCACTTTCATTCTTCCAAACACTTCGATTGGTGATTGGAGGATTGGTGATTGATGATTTCTTCTCCCCATCTCACATGACCGGCCTCGAAAAGCTGAAAGTCTTCGCCAAAAGCCCGCACCATTTGTGGCTCGGGTTGCTGACGCTTGGCGTGGGCTTGGCCACGGTCAACGGCATCGGTATGATCGCCGGGTTGGCGGCCTATGCGCTTGGCTGGATCTACTTGCCGGACTCGCGGCTGTTCAAGAACTGGCTGGCCACTCGCAAGCAGGGCGACGAGGGCGCGAAGCTGCGGCAGTTCCTGTTCCAGCGCCGCCAGATCTACGATGCCCTTCGTAGTTCCACCCGCGCGCGCTACGACAACCTCGCCGCGGAGATCGAGGACCTTCAGGAAGAATTCCACCGCGACCCGCGGCTGAATGCCGAGATCGTCCGCCAGCGCAGCGAGCGCCTGTCGAATCTCGCCTGGACCTACCTGCGCCTGCTGCACACCGGCGAGATGCTCGACCGCTTCATCGAGTCCGAGCACCCGCAGGAGCTGGAGCGCAAGATCGCCGCGATGGAGAAGGAGCTGTCCGCCATCGGCACCGGCAGCAAGGCCAGCCTCGCCGAGTCGCTGCAATCGCGCCTCTCCTCGCTCAAGGCCCGCCTCGAAAAGCGCCGCGGTGCCGAGGAAAGCCGCGAGCTCACCGCCTCCGAACAGGAACGCATCGCCGAGCTGGTGAAGCTCTTCCGCGCCGACCACCTCGCCAGCCGCGACGCCGCCGCGCTCTCGCACGAGATCGACGGCGCCGCCGTCCAACTCGACCGTACCCGCGAATGGCTCAGCGGCCTCGAATTCGACACCTCCCCCGACATCCCCGAAGCCCTCGCCGCCGCGGCTCCGCTGAAGGTGGGGCAGTGACATCACTTCGATATTACTGTGATCCCACTTCGGCTTTGGCTGGGGACAAAGCCACCGAGCCTAGACAGTGACAAATCGCTCAATGGGCTCGCTATTCCGCGATACCGGACGCATTGAAACGATTTCCATCCGCGTCCAGAATTGAGCCATCGATCAGAACATCTACTTCGACGATATACTCCTCGATGGAGATCGCATCATAAAAATCCCTTTCGCCGTCCAGAAACTCCCGTAGGCGAATGACCGCGTTATCCACAATCTCGCGTTGAGCTTCTTCTTCCGTGGCAAAGATGCAGACTTTGTCGTTCTCATCAAACAGGGTCGGAACTGGTCCTTGAAATAACGTGTTCAGGTAAACGCAGAAACCCGAAGTGCGCTTGGGAGGTTCATCATTCATCGCCCATCAACTACGTGCGACCGCGATCATTTCCTGGAGGGGTTGGAAGTAAAAAATCGCACGAGTTCAATCCAGGCCCTGCATAAGGAAGTATCCTACATGCGGCTTCGGACGGCATCCCGGTCATTTGCCGCGGGCAAAGATGGATCGCCGATGCTCCGCAAGAAAAGCCTCGTTTGGAAACGCGACATCATTCGGAAGAATCAGGGACTCGCCTGCATAGACTCCAAAATTCTCCGCAAGGCCCCGCTGCGAGAGCTCGCGCTTAAGCTTGGGCGACAGCATCAGCCGATAGTCTGCGTCGAAAGAGATCAGTCCGACGTCGAATGCTGCGTCGTGAAGGCGGGATAGCGAAATGCCGTTGAGCACATTCAGCCGTTCTTCCGGATGGGTGCTCCATGGGAGAATGTGAGAGGCGACTAACAGCTCACGCATTGCCATGCCGGTCACTGCGCAGCGACCGCCGAAGTGATTGAGCACCGCATTCCGGAAATACTGCTGACCGCGTCGCACTTTCACATTTGCCAACACGACCGTCGGACCTTTGGGCGATTTCCGCACCCGGATGCCGATCTTCGGGAGCACCTCCAGTTCAGCACCCGCGCTAGCGCCAAACAGGTTTCGCAGCATCTCTTCGCTGGCCGGAACTGTTTCGTTGAGGTCATCGTGGAACTCCTTCCACATCGACCGGTCAAGAGCACTCGCACCGCGCAGGCCTTTGATGCCCCGCAATTTGAGTGCCGGGTCGAGAGATGCAAGGTTGCACAACTTCATCGCCACACTGTTCGCTCCGCGTCCGAGCTTCTCCGCCAGCTCGATCACGACCGGCTGTTTCCTGTCCAATTGGCCGAAGGTCAGCTTGTGATAGACGTTCAGCAGCACCAGCAACTCGTCGCGGTTCCATCTTTTTCCGGTAGCCACACCAACAGGCTAGAGAAAGCCTCCTCAGGCGGAAAGCGACGAATGATCCATTTTGGGAATCTGCCCCGAGACTGAAAAATCTCGCTGGCGTCCTTGCCACCGCGCTTTCGGCAAGAGAAATTCTTCGAGATGGATGACGCTTCAATAAGGTTGATGGCCTTCTCCGAGGTCGGCCGCCGACTGAAGGCGTTTGACTCGCCTTTGAGTTGGGAAAGCATCATTCCGACGTTCCAGTTAGAGAATGAGCAAATCTACCTAGCGAATCGTGCGCGGGGGATTTTCAAGCCTCGGCAAATGAAGCGTGGGATTCTGAGCGTCAAAACCACCGTTCCGCGAGCAGGCAGGAATCGACGCTACAAGGTCGACGATCGTCGAAATGACGCTCTGACCTACGCCTTCCAAGGCGAGGATGCCCAGGCATCCGACAATTTACGGTTGAAGGAAGCCTTTGAGGACCGCTCACCGTTCATTTACTTTTTTGGTGTGGCGGAAGGAAAATATGAGCCGCTCTGGCCATGCTTCATCACTGCTTACCGACCCACGAATCTCGAAATTGAGGTGCAGGTGGGAACAGTCGGCGGCCGTCCAGAAGCTGTGTCTTCGATTCGTGAGGAGGAGCGCGAATACAGAACCACATTGGCTAAGCAAAGAATCCATCAGTCCGCGTTCCGAGAAATGATACTTTCAGCGTACGGAGAACGCTGTGCCTTAAGTGGCCTCCCGATTCGTTCTTTGCTGACGGCAGCCCACATTTTCCCTGATGGGCATCTGCTGGGCATTGCAGCGGTGACCAACGGAATTGCACTTTCCACACTCCATCACGCGGCCTACGACGCGAATCTGATCGGGATCAGTCCCGAAGGAATCATTCACGTTTCTGATCGCCTGCTTTCCGAGACGGACGGACCGCTACTTGAGTCGGGGCTCAAGGCCCTCCGCGGAGAGAAAATGAGATTTCCCACTGACCAGATAGCGAGGCCGGATCGGCATGCCCTCGCCTATCGCTTCGAGGAATTTCGCGCAGCCTCCTAGCGCGGAAGCGAGGGGGCTTCAGGTCCTGTCTGACAAAGGGCTTGAACCCCGAATGATTCCTGGCCAGGTGATTCTGGCGATGAGTGCCTCGAAAGTTCAGATCCTTCTCGATGAGTCAATGGTCGGCCAAATCCTCGATGCCCTTGAAGTGCGGCGAGAGGCTTGGGAGAAAACCTCTGCCTATTTCCGCGGCGAGTTGAACGATCCGTTCTTTTCCATCGAGGAGTGCACCGACGCTGACGAAGCCGATCAAATTGCCGCTTACTACCTAGAGATCGAATGCGAACTCAGGAAGCAATGGGACCGGCACCGAGCGCAATCTCTCGGAGAACAGTCCGGAAACCTCACCTAGGTCCCATTCATGCCTCCCATTGGTGGAAATCGTGTACGGATTCGTTCACTTTATCGGTTGGTCATCCCTGGCCTCGTTATACTCCGCGGATTGAATCGTGATCATTTCCGGTGAAGTGGTGGCAATGAATTTTTGGTCGCTCGATTTGCGCACCTTAGCCCTCAGTTTATCAAACTTTGGATCTGCCGGGAGATACGTGGAGTGAGCCGGATTTCTGGAGAGTATGGCCTCCGTTTCTTCCGAGGTAAATTTACGCTGGGGAGGGGCGTCGCCTTCCCCGATCAGCCAGAACATGATCATGCTGCATTTCCCTTTCCAAAGGGTTGCCACGACCCGGAGGCCGTCCTTTTCAAAGGAGAGCGTGTCACCACTACCCTTGGCATCGCCGTAGCGCTTAATCAATTCCTCCTTGGATTCCCCAATGTTGGCGGAGACAACGGTAGAGAAAAGGAGAAGCACGAGCATCGATTTCATGGCAATAAGGTCTCCGGTTGAGGTGGATCTTACCTGCTAAGCTTCCCGCAGCGCCACCAGGAAGTTGCCGGGTCGAGGTGGCGGAAGCGGAACACGGCGAGGGCGATGGCAATGATTCGCGATGGTAATATCGCCGCCGGATTCCATTCCGCCCTTTGCACAAGCGCCGGCGACGGAGCCGCTTTCACCGGCGAACTCCGACACCAGCCATTCCCATGCGACTCCGTCCCATTCCTGCCCCAGTCCGTTCATTCCTGAAGCGCCAATGGACCGAATGGCGGTCCACGATTCTCTTTGCCGTCTTCGTCCTCACGCCGGTGAAGTCCAGTTTCGCGGACATGAACTGGGTGCCCACGGGGTCGATGAATCCCACGATCCTCGAGGGCGATCTGGTGTATGTGGACAAGCTTGCGTATGACCTGCGGGTGCCGCTGACCTACCAGCGGATCGCGAAGTGGCAGGATCCGGCGAAGGGCGATATCGTCGTCTTCTTCTCGCCGAAAGATGAGATGCGGATCGTCAAGCGTGTGGTCGGCACTCCGGGCGACGTGATCGAGTTGCGGAACCGCACGCTGTTCCTCAATGGCAAGCCGCTAGACTACGGCCCCTTGCCCGCGACGGAATCGGCTGGCCTCAACCCGGCCCTCGCTTCCCGCTCCGTGATGGCCGAGGAGGATCTCGCCGGCGCGGAGCATGCGGTGATGGCGATCCCCGGCTTTCCCGGTGCGCCCACCAGCTTTCCTCCGGTCACCGTGCCGGCCGGCCACTACTTCATCATGGGCGACAATCGCGACAACAGCGCGGACTCGCGCGATTATGGCATGGTCGAGCGAAAGCGCATCGTCGGCAAGGCAACCTCGGTGCTCGCGTCCTTCGACATTCTCGACAAGTATCAGCCGCGCACCGGGAGGTTCCTGAAGTCGTTGCGGTAAGGAGTCGCGTCGTGCCTGGCTTCGATAAGGGGTGTCGAAGTTCCGTCGACTCGGTGTGGATGGATCGTCCACACTCCTTATGGGGCTGCGCCAGATAAGCCCAAGAACCCGGGATGATCGCTGCTCCTTACCGATTCAACACGAAGAACCCCGCATTGAGGTAGGTCGCGTAGCACACCCACAGGAGGTAGGGCACGAGCAGCGCGGCGGCGAGACGGTCGAGGGGGCGGAAGCGAACGATGGTGACGATGATGGCGACGATCAGCAGGGCAATGACGACGAGTGCGGCGGCGAGTTGATGGGCGCCGAAGAAGATGGGCGTCCAGACGAGATTGAGGAGGAGCTGGATGAAGAAGGCCGTGAGCGCGGTGCGCTTGGCGGGGCCGGCGGGAGCGCGGTGCCAGACGAGGGCGAAGGCGATGCCCATGAAGGCGTAGAGGACGGTCCACACCGGGCCGAAGACCGCATTCGGCGGGGTGCCGGGTGGTCGTTCGAGGGCGGCATACCAAGAGCCGATGGATGAGGCGGTGACGAAGCCGCCGACTCCGCCGAGGATTTCCATCACAACAATGCTCAGGACGATTTTGACCCAGAGAGGCATGGTCGAAGTTGGCCGGGGTTGCGTGTCTATGCAATAGAGAGATTCTTCAGCCGCTCCGGGCTCCTTGTCGGGAAAGTGCAGGGCTACCAGCGTGGGCCATCCGATAGCTCACGGATGGCCCGGTGAATGAGGTGAAGGATGAGGCACAGCACCACAATCATCCCGATCACGAGCGCGAGCGCAATCTCACCGGGATACGGTCCCGTCAAGCCAAGCAAAGTCGAGAGGCCTGCGAGCGCCACGTAAGCGATGCGCCGGCTGGACGCCCGCTGCGAAAAATCCGGGCGCTGGCGGAAGTTGGCCAACTCGATCACTCCTCCCAGCAAGAACCACATCATGGCGCAGTCGATGACATTGTACAGGATGCCCAAAGGAATGATGTCTCCTCGGATCGCAATGCTGACCGCCGCCATGATCACCAGCACCCAAGCGAGGATGGCTGCGGTCGAGAAGCGCGGCGAGGCATCGCTCAATCCCCGGCATCCCAAAGCGACGAGAATGTAGCCGAGGAGGTCCGGCAGGACGTCGATCTGGTTGACCTGGAAGTCGAGGACCACCAGCAGCAGACCCCAGAAGATTTGGATGAAGCGAGTCGCCATGGGTTCGCGGTCACGGACATTCTAACAATCCCGACAGTGGCAGTGCGGGCGGTTACCGCTAGTCCAATCACGGAGTCGAAATACACTTGTCGCGTTGGCAGGTCCGGTGCCGGACGGGCATTCACCGCGGCAGAGAATTTCCCCGCCTCACCGCTGCCGCCGCTCGATGCCGGGTGGGAGCTGCGGTTGCTTCGGGGCTGGGGCGGGTGCCGTTGTGCGTGGTGCTGGAGCGGGGTTGGTCGCTCCGCCGTCCTCGGCGGGAATCATCGGCATCTCTCCGCTGGCGGATGTTGTTCGATTGCCAGGCACTACCGGCACATTGAGGGCGAGATAGACCTTCTCCGGCACCGGGCTCCGCTGCCATTCCAGGGTGGTGGCGATCTGTGACCGCAGGTCCGCCATTTGCTTCTTCACCGGTCCCGATCTCAGAGCAACCATCATCAGGGCGGGCTTCGGGCCTGATTCTTCGAACTTCAGGATCGTGTCACTGGCTGCGTCCAGTCCCTTGTCGATCGCCTCGACCGCCGAGGCATTCTCGCCCTTCTCGATCCTGGCGCGGGCGATGGTCAGGAAGACCATCGTCGACGTGAGTTCCGCCCGTGCTCCCAAGGAGTGACCTTTCGCATGTCCGACGAGATATCCCAGCAGCGAGCACCCCGGGCACAACACGCACAATACTATCACCAAGAAAGCCTTCATCGATATTGATAATCTGGAAAGATGCTACGATTCGCGTGAGAAACGATCCAAGCGAATTATTCCGCGCCCATCCTCGCGGCTCAGGCGCGGCGCTCGCGACCACGGGAAATGCCGCCGCCAGTAGCAAGGGAAGCCAAAGTCGGGGATGCCGGGTGGGTTTTCATGGCGATGATGAGTCGCCATGAAGAGCGGGTGGAGAAGGTGCGGACCATCATCCATGACACGGGCCCATGAGGAATCTCCGGCCAATGGAAGCCGGAAGAGGATAGACCCGTTCGGTGGGAACATGGCGTTTGGCTTCATCCGCCCTGCCACGTCGCAGAAGGTCATGCACCTTGGTCACGGCAGGCGTGAGATCTTCGATCTTGAGAATCCATTCGTCGACAAACGTGCGAATGAGGTGGCGACTGATCCCTATCTGGATGCTGAAATGATCCGATGCTGCGCCTCGCAGCGTGCGCTCGGGATCCCATTGTACATGAACCTCGGCATCCTCGAATTGGCGATGCCAGTCCTCCCGTGACCGATGGGCCTTCGGCTCGTAGGAAGTAAGGACCGCCTTGCTGAGTGCTTCCTCCCAACCTTTCCGGGAGATGGTCACCGCCAGCGTCCTCTCCTGGCCGCTCTTGCTGCCCCAATTGCTCCGGTGCATGAGCCACAGGAACGACGGCTTGATCCACGTCATCCGCCCGAAGGAAAACGGCTCGACGAATCGTTGGGCCGCCACCGCCGGGCCGGCGATGGCGGACGAGTAAGCCTGATAGACCACGATGCCTTCTCGATCGAAGGCGGCGCGGATTTCATGTTTGGATGGCATCGGATGATTGGAGCGATGTTTCAGCCCTCCTCCGCCAACCGGCGGGTGGCGAGCATCAGGATGGCGGCGGTCGCGGAGGCGACGAGGGTCGCGATCCACAGGGTGGCGGGGTTGAATTGCCACATGGCGATGCCCAGCGAGGGACCGATCATGGTGGCGGTGCTCCAACTGATGGAGGAGACCCCTTGATAGCGGCCGCGCATTTCATCCGGGGCCAGGCCGGCGATGTAGCTGTTCGCCACGGGCAGGGCGACCATTTCACCGGCGGTGAAGACGACCATGCTGATGACGAGCAGCGGCAGGCTGGCGCCGAACGCATTCAGTCCCATGCCGAGGCCGATGACGGCATAGCCGGCGGCCATGGCGTGGACGGGATGAAAGCGCCGGGTGTAGCTGGTGAGCGGCAGCTCAAGGAAGACGATGAGGATGCCATTCAACGCCATCAGCAGGCCATAGGCGCGCTCGTCGAGGCCGGCGCCCTCGGTGGTTTGCAGGCCGTAGCTGCTGCTCATTTGCCAGAAGACGATGCCGATGAGCAGCGAGGCGCCGGTGGCGAGCATGAAGGGCGCATTGCCGCGCATGTGCTTCAGCGCATGGGTCCAGCCGCCCTTGACCGGAGTGGCAGTGAGGGGCCGTGGCTTCAGGCCGAAGAGCACGGTGAGCCCGAGGATGATGGTGGTCGCCGCATCCGCGATGAAGAGCGCCATGAACGATTGCTTGGCCATGAAGCCGGCGGTGGCCATGCCGGCGGCGAAGCCGAAATTGATCGCCAGCCGCTGGCAGGCGAAGGCGCGGACGCGAAGCTCCGGCGGGATCAGATCGGCGATCAGGGCTCCTGCGGCGGGGCCATACATCGCGGTGAGCAGGCCGGTCATGAAGGTGGCGCTCACCAGTGCCGGCACGCCGTGGGCCTGCGACAGCACCATCATGAAAAGTGCCGCCCCCGCGCAGGAGATGAGCATGGTCGGCTTCCGCCCGAGGCGGTCGGCGAGGTAGCCGCCGATCGCTCCGGCGCACAAGGCACCTGCGCCGTAGGCCGCCATCACGAGCCCGGTGGTCTTCACGTCGTGCCCCTGCTGGCGCAGGTAGATGGCCATGAACGGGATCACGAAGTGCCCGAAGCGGTTCACGAGCGTGCCGCTGAAGAGGATCCAGTACTGGCCGGGCAAGGCGCGCAGGTCTTGCCACAGCGTGGTATCGCGGGTCGGGTTCGGGTTCGGAGTCGGGTTCATGGGGCGCAAAAAAAGCCCCGTCAGCCGGTGCGGCGGACGGGGCGAAAAGGGTTCTGGAATCTCGGTCTATCCCATCACGATTTCATCCCGCCGCACGCGGTAGCCTTTGCGGTTTTTCGCAAAGAACGGGCGGACGACGACGAGAGTGGATTGCCACATCCCCGCGATCTGCCCGGCGCACTCGAGGTGCGATAGGGAGCGTTCGTGGGTGGATGCCGGATTCATCGAGTGCTGCGGACAGTGTTAGGCGGGGAGGCGGGAGTCAATCCGGATCTCGGTGATGCGGGGCGACCGCGCGTGGAGTTTTTAAAAACCGTGAATGGACGCATGAAACATGGCCCTATGTCGGCAGCGCGCGGTGGGGAAAGTGGCGGGCATTTTAAAATTTCAGGAATCCCGAACTTGTCCTAGAGTAAATTTTAAACTATTCCCCAGCGCGTGAACTCTCCGGTCCCACCCCGGTGGATGCGTTTCACCCCCATCGCTTTCGCCCTTCAAGCCGTTTGCCCGCTGGCAGCCCAAGTGATCGTCTCCTCTCCCGCGGCGATCACCCATCATGTGCAGATCCAACCGATCCGCGTGAAGAAAACCAACGGGGTCGCCGCGACCACGTTCGGAACGGGGACCACGGAGACCTACATCAAGGACCAGATCAACCGCGTCTGGGCGCAGGTCGGCGTGCAGATCACGTGGCTGCCGATGGTGGATTACACGAACAACTTCGCCTACGATGGCGCTCCCACCAGCTACGCCACGACTGTCCGGCCGGACACGCATCTGGAAGAGATCGTGGATAGCGCGGGGGTGCCGCCGAAGAGCGGGAATGCAATCGTGCTGAATCTTTTCTTCGTGGAGGTCGTGCCGGGCTTTGCCCAAAGAAACGACAATACGGCCAACGGTCTCGCCTTCGTGGATTCCAATGGGATCACGATGCACGTGGGCACCGAGCTGCTGACCTGGCAGGCCGGGCGGGACGTGGTCGCCTCGGTGGCCGCGCATGAGATCGGCCACAATCTGGGGCTGATCCACGCAGAGGGTCAGCCCACCAATCTGATGAGTTCGAACGGGACCGAGGATCGGCTCACAAGTGCGCAGAAGACGACGATTTTCGCCAACAGGTCCGGCACCGACAGCTATGAATTCCTCCAGCAAGCGGCGACGAGCAGTCACTACCAGCAATGGGCGGCGACTCACGCGGTGACCGGCGGGCCAGAGGATGATCAGGACAAGGACGGCATTGTAAACGTGATCGAATTCATGCTGGGACTGAATCCCAAGGTTTTCAGCAAGCTGCCCACGCCGGTCGTGGGAGCCAATGGACTCACGTGGACCCTGGCGAAGAATGCCAACGCGCTGGCGGATGGGCTCGTCTATCGCGTAGAGAGCGGCAGCGGCGAGACGTGGCTGACTGCCGGAACCGCCGGCAGCGGAAGTACGGTGGTGCAGAACAATGCGACCTCACTGGTGGTGCGCCTGAATTCGGGCGGCGGCCGGCGCTTCATGCGGATGAATGTGGATGTGCCGATGGCGCTGAGTTCGGGTGCGGCCGCGGCGGCGTTCTATCCGCCAGAGGAAGAGCCTGCTCCGCGGGTGGTCTCGGATTGCGGGCACGCGGGCTGCGGGATCCACACGGTGGCACCGTAGCGGAAGCGTGGCCGATGCTTCTTCTTGTAGCGGAAGCTCTGCGAGCTTCCGGCGGGGCGGGGTGTGAATGGAGGTCGCGGACTTGTTTGCTGCTTCGGGCCTCTCCTAACGAAACGACGAAGTCGTTCCGCTACATGTCCGCTACGCGAGGAAGCCGAGCGGTCCGGTGGCACCGGGCGTGAAGAAGTTCCCGGCATTCGGCAGGACCAGATGCAGGCTCGAAGGTGGCACGCCGAGCCATAGGGCGAGTTCGGCGAAGTATTCATCGCAACTCGTTGTCGGGATCAGGCGGCCGCGGCCGGTATCGAGTGGGTTGATCTCCGTGCCGCTGTCGGGATTGAGGGCGAGGCTGGGATACTGGCCGTAGATCTTTCTGCCGCCGACGCTGCCACCGAGCACGAAGTGATTGCCGCCCCACGCATGGTCGGATCCTCGGTCATTGCTGGTCAGCGTGCGGCCGAAATCGGAGGCGGTGAAGAGCACGACTTGGTCCTGGATCTGAAGCTCGACGAGTGCCCGCCAGAACTCGCCGATGGCCTGGTCCACACCCGCCAGCATGCTGAGCTGCGATGCCAGGGTTTCACTGTGGTGGTCCCAGCCGCCGAGCTGGACGAAGAAGGTCTGGCGGACCGCCTGGAGCTGGCCGCGACCCATGATGGCCTTTGCCACCTGGCGGAGTTGGCGGCTGAGCGGATTGCCATTGGTAAAGGTGGCCGCGGGCGGCAGCGATGGTGCCGTGGCGGCGGCATACATGGCGTAGGCATCCTGCGCCACGCGCCGCTTCTTCTGGAAAGTGTCCTGCAGCAGGTGGCTATACTGCTGGGCCAGCATGCTATCGACCGCGGTGCTGGCGGCGTTGGTGAAAGTACTATTGACGTCGTAGCCAGCGTTGTAGCCGGTGAGCGGGGTGGCACCGCCGCCGGAGCCATCGTTGTAGCCCGCGTTGACCGCGTATTCCGCGCCGGTCACGCCGCTCTGGAAGACATTGCTGCCGTCCACGGAGATATTCATCGAGACCGCCTGGCCGGGATTGATGTCCTTGATAAGGTCCATCATGCGGCCGGCCCAGCCGATGCCGGTGCGGCTCTGCGGGACGCTGGTCTGCCACTGCTCGATCTGGTCAGAGTGGGAGTAGAGGCCGAGTGGCAGCCGCTTCGATGCGGCGATGACCTCGCCGCGGTTGAAGACCGGCTCGATCAAGGTGCCCACGTTGGCGACGAAGGCGGCATCGCCGGCCTCGAAGCGCGCGGCCAGATTTGGCATCGACGGATGCACGGCGAAGGTGCGGCCCGGTGTATTGGTCGGGTGGATTTCGCGAAGGCCCGTCAGCGGGAGCGCGAGATTGCCCCGGCTATTCACATACTCCGTGCGCGAGTTCGCGTGGGTGGAGGACGGGCCGCTGTAGGGGGAGAGCAGATTGAAGCTGTCGTTCCCGCCGCTGAGAAACAGGCAAACGATGGCGCGATACTCGCCGGCAACGGGCGGTGCCGCATTCGCGATCGAGCTGGCGAGACGCAGATTCAGCAGCGTATTCAGCAGCGGGATCGAGCTGACGGCGGAGCAACTGGCTTGGCCGAGGAAGCGGCGGCGCGAAGCATTGTGGGCTTTCATGGGTGATCGCGAGAAGAACGATGACGCCGGGGGACCGCCGTGAGGCTTATCTCAGAATCGCCGGGACCTGTCCACCCGAGGATGGGCCATCGTTGTTACGACAACGAAACGTACGAACTTGGCGAAATTGGATAATGGCAGGGAAGGCCGGGATTCGAGGGGATTTCAGATTTTCGCGTAGGTTCGCCCTTTTCGTTGTCCCCTTGTCCCTTTTCTCGCGATCGCGGGTGTTCCGGTGGGATTGCTGGTCGCCTTTCCCATCGACATCCCCGCACTGGCACATTGTCCTTCAGGCGATGTCTCTTCCGTCCTGGGCCACCGAGATCGTCGCGCGCTATGAAAGCGGCGCGGCGGGGCAATTCATCCTCCACGGCAATGTCGCCGACCGCATGCTGTTGCGCCTGCCGGAGGGACCGAAGCTCGGGCGGCTCACGGACTATTTGTTAGACGTGCTGTTGCCGCGCTTCCAAGTGGTGCTGAGCTACGATCCCGGCTTCGGGCTGCGCGTCGAGCGGGGGAAGGAGACCTTTGCCGATTGGCCGGCCTTGAAAGAGATCGGCGAGTTGCCATCGCTGCCGCTGCCCGCGATCCGGGCGATTGCCCGCTTTCTCCAGTATGCCCGCAATCTGCGCGCGGTGGGAGCCAAGCCGGTGACCGTGGCGGTGGTGCTGCGGGATGCCCAGCTCTACGTGCCGGTGCTGCCGCAGACGATGAACCATGAGCTGAGCGCGATCGCCTCGCTGATCCGCTCGTGGGGTGGTGACACGACCTTGGCGGCGCATGGGCAGGCGGTGTTCCTGGTGGCGGACCGGATTCACAGCCTCCACCCGCTGGTCGCCACGAATCCGCGGGCGGCGGAGATTGAACTGCCGCTGCCGGATACCGCCGAGCTGGCGGGCGCCATGCAGGTGCTGGCCCCCGAGTGCCCGAAAGCATTGCCGGCGGATGCGGATTTCCCACGTATCGCCGCGCGGCTGGCGGGGACATCGATCGCGGCGCTGGAGGCTTTCCTGCGCCGTCGCAATCACGCCGGTACGCCCTTGGTGGATGCGGATCTCGGGGAGCTGCGGAAAGCCTTGGTCGAACGCGATGCAGGCGAGCTGATCGACTTCATCGAACCCGATCGGAATCTTGAAGACGTGATCGGTCTGGAGGGCGTGAAGACGAGGCTGCGGCAGGACCTTTTGCTGTGGAAGCAGGATGAAGTCGCGGCATTGCCAATGGGCTATCTGTTCTGCGGACCGGTCGGCACGGGCAAGACCTACCTCGCCGAATGCCTCGCCGGGGAAGCCGGGGTGCCGGTGGTCACGCTGCGGAATTTCCGCGACCGCTGGGTGGGTTCCACCGAGGCGAACCTGGAGAAGATCTTCGCGCTGCTCCATGCGCTCGGGCGCTGCATCGTCTTCATCGATGAGGCGGACCAAGCGCTGGGCCGGCGCGCCTCCGGTTCGGGCGACTCCGGAGTTTCCAGCCGCGTTTACTCGATGCTCGCCGCGGAAATGTCCGACACGCGCAATCGTGGCAAGATCCTGTGGGTGCTGGCCTCGAGCCGGCCGGACTTGATCGAGGTGGACCTGAAGCGTCCCGGCCGCATCGACGTGAAGGTGCCGATCTTCCCCACCGCCACGGCGGAGGAGGGGATGGTTCTGTTAGGCGCGCTGTGCAAGCGACGTGGCATCCCGCTCGATGACGCCGCGAAGACCGCGCTGTTGCCGCTGGTCCCGCCATGGCTGACGCCCGGTGCGGCGGAGGCGCTGGCGGTGAAAGCCTATCGCCTGACAAAGACCGGCACGCCGTCCCCGCAGGAAGCGCTGCGCGCCTGCCTGCAAGGCTATCTGCCGCCGGTCGATCCGCTCATCATCAAGGCGCAGATGCGGCTGGCGGCGGAGGAAGCGACCGATGCCGAATTCGTGCCCGCGGAGGTCCGCCGCTATCTCGACGCGACGTGACGCCGGAGCACGAACGGTTCGCGGAACTGGCGACGAGGTCCTTGGAATCATCGCCGGAACTCCGGGAGGAAGCGCATGCCGAGGTGCTGGGCCGGCTGGCGCATGGCGGTGGAGCAGGGGAGATCCCGGAGGCTGTCGTGCGACTGGAATCGAAACGGCCACGGTCTCCATGGACGTTGGCGTGCTTCGGGGTAGCAGCGCTAGTCGTTCTGGGCCTGTGTGCCGGTTGGCTGGGACGGCAAGCGGTGGCGGAAGGGAGAGTTCTCCAAGGGGTCATTCATTTCGGATCGAGCCTCGAGCCCGATGACGACCTGCTGCGCGAGTCCTTGGACCCAGCGACCCGTGACTTTGTTTTCGCGGGGATCGGCTCGGACCTGGAGGCGGCGAAGAATCTCGAACGGCAGTGGGAGCTCCATCCCGATGAACTCGGGATCTACGAGGAACTCATTCACCGTCGACTGGCGGCAAATCAAGGCCTGCCGCCGGATTTCGCGGAGACGTGGCGACGCCTTGAACCTGACAACGGTCTGTGGCCCTTCCTTGAAGCGATCGGGAAGCACGAGGAATGGAGGAAGGCACCGCCGGCAGGAGAGACGTTTTCCCGGGAGACGCTCGACCTGCTCCGGCAAAGCGCCGCGGCACAGCGATTCGAGCCTCACTTGCGGGAACTCCGGTCGCGCCGGCTGGCGATGCTGGGGCCGACCGAGACCTTGGCGGAAGAAACCCGGCTGTTCCTGTATTCGATCTCGGCCCTCTGGGTGCCGACGACGCGCCAACAGCACGGAACCATCCTCACCCTCACCAAGGCGGCGCAGCAGGCAGCGGCGGAAAAGAACGCGGAGGAACTCACCGCTCAGATCGCGTCCTGGGAGGGCTTGGTCGGCCGGCTGGGGGCAAACGGGACCACCTTGCTGGATCTGATCATCCCGGCAATCAGTTGGAACGACACCGGCAAAGCCATGCTTCAGGGGAGTCGGGACCTCGGCCTGCATGAGCAAGAGGTCCGGCTTGATGATCTCCAGAAGCAGCTCGCGGATTACCAAGCGGCCTATCGTCATTCCACAAGGAATGCGCGGCCGATGAGTTCACTGGCCCGGGTGATGGCAGTCGGAGGGCCCAAGCTGGGCCTTGCCGATGATGAGACCCTCTTCGAGCCCGGACGACGGGTCGAGTACGCGGTGGTGGATCGGATGCTTGGCTTGGCCGCGGCCATCGTGGTGCTGCTTTTCTTCGCCGGTGCGGCCATCGAGAGCTTCCGGCGCGGTCGCCGGATCAACGGCTTGGCGGATGGCCTGGCGCCGTTGTTCCGCCCGGCGGATCTTTTGTGGACCTTTGGTCTCGGGATCGCCTTGCCGGCGCTATGGTATGTCGGGATCGCCCGATGGACGCCCATCGGGCTGCGCGACATCGGGATGACCGAATATCATCCGCGGCCGATTTTGATCCAAGCGGGCGCGGCGCTGGTGTTCGCGATGTTGATGGTGGTCCAGACCGCACGGTGGAGGCTGGTGGCCCGGGCCGGGTTCCTTGCGCTGCGACCGGCTCGTCCGTGGATCGGTTGGACGATGGCCGGGGTCGCGGCGGCGGTGATTCCTGCGGCCGGAGGCGTGCGCTGGTTGTCCGGAAACGAGGAGCGCTACCTGTGGGCGGTGGCAGCCACGGGGGGCTTGTCCTTGCTGTGGCTGCTGTGGGAGGCGGGATCGGTGGTCTTCTCGTCCCGCGATCAGTCGCTCGGTGGCGTCTTGCTCTGCCGTCGCTTGATTGCGCCGTTCACGATGCTGGCGGTGCTGCTGCTTGCTTCGTGGGCACCCTTGAGATCCACCGAGCGCCACTGGCACGCCCGCGACAAGGTCACCCGCGCGGACCGGGAGCGGGGCGGCCTGACCCTACGGGAAAGCCGCATGGTCGATCACATTCGCGAGCGCTTCCACAAGGCGTTCCCTGAAACGAGCGGCACCCGCTGAAAAACTACTGCCCCGAGAGCGCGGCGAAGAGCGCCTGCATTTCCTCGTCCACCAGATCGCCGGAGACGAGTGTCCGCGAGATTTCCTCGCGCAGGCGATGGCGGTAGCGCTTCCGCAGCCGGTGCACCGCCACCCGGGCCGCGCCTTCGGTCATGCCGAAGTTTTCCGCGATCTCCGCGTAGGCGATGCGGCTGCTGCCCATGCCGAGGAATTGCTTCCACCGCGCGAAGTCCTCTTCCTCTGCCTCCAGATCGGCCAGCACCTTGTCGAGCAAGGCCATCGCCCACTCGAGGTCATACAGCGCGTCCGGGCTGCGCGGATCCGCGGGATCGAGCGCGAGCCCCGTCTCCGCGTCGCGCCGGTCGATGGAGATCCGTGTCGCGAAGCCGCCGCGCTTCTGCCGGTGGGCGTGCCGCCATTCATTCGCGAGGTAGTGCTTGAGCGAGCCTAACAGGAATGCCCTGAACCGCCCGCGGTCGACATCGGCATGGCGCAGGCTCTGGCCTTCCCACAGGTGGGCGAAGAAGCCTTGCACCAGGTCCTCCGCATCATGCTCGCCGTGGCCGAGTCGCCGGACGTAGCGGTAGAGCGGCGGCCAGTAGATGCGGAACAGCTCCGCCAGCCCGTCGCGCGCCCGTGCCGGATCCTCCGCCCCCGCGTCGCCGACGAGGGTCCAGCGGGTGGTGGCGAAGAGTGAGACGTGGGATCTTTCCGCGGCCATGTGATCCCCATCCTAACGGGAATCCGGTGCCGCGTTACACGCGAATGTTGTCAGCTGCTCACGGATAGCGCACGTGCCGCACGGTGAGTCGGCTCAGGGCAAAGTCGCCGCCGTAGTCGTTCCAAAGCTCCAGCGTCGAGGGCATCGCGCTCGCTTCGGTGTCGAGCTCGGCCAGCGTTTCTCCCTGGGCATTGGTGCCGGCATGGAGGGTGATCTTTCCCGCCGCGGGATCGTAGCGCAGCGTGAGATCGTGGGTGTCCAGGGCGGACAAGCGGGTCAGCTTGGACTCTTTGCCAGCGACATCGTCGCGCAGGCGCCAGCAGTGGTTCTCGCGGGCAAGGGCGACCACCGAGCAGAGGCGCTTGCCGTTTGCATCCTTCAGCGTGATCCGCTCGATGCCGCTGCGGCGGGTTTTCTTGTCCGCCATCACGGCGGGGGGGGTGGTGGTGAAACTCGCCACCCATACCTGCCGACCATCGCCTGGCGGAAGGTCGGTGAAGACCGCTCCGAGGTGGCGGAAGCCGCCCGATGTATCGAGCCGTCCTCCGCCTGCGGTCATGATGCCCTGCTGCTCGACGACGTTCCACGGTTTGCCCGTGTCCGGCTGCTTGCCGGCGAGCACGGTGTCCGGCGGCTCGCTGAAGTCGTCTTCGAAGATTACCCGCTCGACCGGCGGTGCTTGACGGAACGCAAGCCGCTCCGCCGCGGCCCGCCGGGTCGGCCCGCCATCACGCCACGAGGCGGATTCACCGGCGGAGAGCACGAGCGTGTCCGTGCCCGGCCGCTTGATTTCCACGCTGCCGCCCAGCACGTGCACGTCGCACGATCCATCGTCCAGCGCGCGGATGCCGAAGTCGGTGCCGACATGCCGCACGGTCGCGCCAGCCACCTTGACCTCGAAGCCCGGGCTATCCGCCGCCGCGCGGAAGAAGGTCCGGCCACGCCGCAGCTCGAGGTCGCCGTCGTTGCTCGTCAGCCGCAAGCTCGCTTCGCCATCGATGCTTGCCTCGGCGGAAGGATTCAGCCGCACGACCACCATGCCGTTGTGGACGTCGAGCATCTCACCCTTTTTCCAGAAGTTGGAGGTGGCCCCTTTTCCGTCGATGAGGAAATGGCTGTCCGCAGAGGCGGTCATGGTCACCCGCGGCGTGTTCGCGTGGATGACCATGGCCGTGAAAAATCCGGCCACCAGCACGGCGGCGAGGGCCAGCAGCACCTTGCCGATCTTGCGCCGCCTGACCGTCGGGACGGTGACCACCTTGGCGTGCGCGGCCAGATAGTCCGGCATCTCGTAGGTATCCACGAGCATCTGGTCGGTGCACAGCAGCGCGTAGTAATCGCGCCGCGCTGCGGGGTCGCGCAGCAGAATCTCCTGGAGCCGGGCGAAGTCCTCCTTGCCGATGCTGCCGTCAACCAACTCGTGGATCAGCGGCAAGGTCTCGCTTGGCCGGCTCATGAACTCCCGGGTTGATGAAGTTGGCCCTCGATGCAGCGCCGCAATCCGGCCCGGAGCTGATGGAGCCGCGCCTTGAGCGTGCCCACGCTGCGGTGGGTGTCATTCGCCAGTGTCTCCAGCGAGCCGCCGCTCCAGTAGCGGTGGCGCAGCAACACGGTGTCCTTCGGGGTGAGCTTGGCCAAGCAGTTGGAAAGCGCGGCCCGGCGTTCGGGCAACTCGTCCACCGTCTCGGCGAACTCGGTGGCGAAGAGGTCGAAGAGCTTGTCGTCGAAATTCACCAGCGGCGACTTCCGCTGCTTGCGCAGGTGGCTTTTCACCTCGAGCTGCGCGATCTGGAAGGACCAGTTCTTAAAGCTGCTTCCCGGGCGGAACTTCTCGCGCTTTTTCCACAGCACCATGTTTACCGCCTGCCGGATGTCATACGCCGCGTGCATATCGCCGGTCAGCGCGCGGATAAAATAGAACAGATCCATCTGACAGCGGGTCAGTTCGCTCACGAATTCGTCGAGATTCTCTTCGCTGGAGTCCATGGCTGCCTGGGAATGCACGGTCCATGCCGGGCCGATGGTTTAGTTTGGATGCGGGATTTCTGCCAGCCGGGAGCGGATCTTTTCCACCGCCCAAGCCGCGTGTTCGGCAATCAGCGGATCGGGATCGGCCGCCGCGCGGTCCAGGGAGGGCAGATCGTCCGCTCCGCCGGTGTTGCCCAGCACCACGCAGACGTTCCGCAGGAAACGCGGGCGCTTGATCCGCTTGATCGGCGATTTTGAGAAGAGCGTGCGGAAACCGTCGTCATCCAGCGCCAGGAAATCGCGGGCCTTCATCGCGAACACCGTTTCGCGGGCGTGAAAGCGAGCCTCACGCGACTCCTGGGCAAAGCGATTCCACGGGCACACCTCGAGGCAGGCGTCGCAGCCGTAGAGCCGGTCGCCGATCGCCTCGCGGAATTCCTCCGGGATCGGTCCCTTGTGCTCGATCGTCAGGTAGGAGATGCAGCGCCGGGCATCCACCCGGTGCGGCGCGGTGATCGCCTGGGTCGGGCAGGCATCGATGCAGCGGGTGCATTTCCCGCAATGGTCGCCGAAAACCGGGTCCGGAGGCAGATCCAGGGTGGTCAGCAGCTCGGCGAGGAAGAACCAAGTGCCGATCTGCCGGTGAATCTGCACGGTCGATTTTCCGTTCCAGCCGAGCCCGGCATCGCTGGCGAAGTCGCGCTCTAGCACGGGGCCCGTATCGACGTAGAAGCGCTGCGTGCCGCCGAGCGCCTGCATGCCCTCGTCCATTCGCCGTAACATCTTCTCGATGATGTCGTGGTAATCGTCATTCCACGCATAGCGGGCGATCCGGTAGCCTTCCCCCGCGCTACGGCCCGGGTAGTAATTCAGCGCGAGGCAGACCACCGCCTTGCAGCCGGGCAGCACCTCGCGCGGGTCGCAGCGGCGCTCCGGCGTGCGTTCCATCCATGCCATGTCGCCGTGGCAGCCATCGTCGATCCAGTCCTTGAAAGTGTCCGCATGCGTCGCCACGCGCGCGACCGCGATCCGGCAATCGTCAAAGCCGGTCTCGCGGGCGAGCTGCTTGATCGCATCGGCCGGGGACATGGGGGGACCATGGGGCGGGAAGGCGCGCGAGACAACCGCGGCGTCATTGCGCAGTTTTTGGCCGCTCCGCCCCTACCCGAACCGGTGGATTGAAATCCCCGGCGGGCCGGTCAGGGTTGGGAACCATGCACCGCCGGCAATTCATCGAACGCTCCGCCCTCGCCCTCGCCGCCGCTGGCGTTTCGCCCCTGCTTGCGGCGGAGAATGCTCCGGCGGATCGGCCGCTCGCCGTCTTTACCAAGATGCTCGAGAAAGTTCCCGCGGACGAGCTCGCGGAGAAAATCGCGGCACTGGGCATTACCGGCATCGAGGCTCCGATCCGGGCGGGCGGGCACATTGAGCCGAGGGACGTGGCGGACAAGCTGCCTGCTTTCAACGAGGCCTTCAAAAAGCGCGGCCTCGAGATCGTCATTCTTTCCTCCGACGTCGATCAGGTGAAGCCCGAACACGAAACCGTGCTCCGCACTGCCGCCGCGCTCGGCATCAAGCGCTATCGACTCAAGCACTACCGTTACGACTTGAAGAAGCCGATCGCCCCGCAGCTTGCGGACATCCGCGCCAAGCTCATCGACATCGCCGCGATGAATAAGGAACTCGGAGTGCAGGGCCAGTATCAGAATCACCGCGGCAACGATTACGTCGGCGGCCCGATCTGGGACATGGTCTCAGCGCTTGACGGCATCGATCCCGCGCAGCTCGGATTGGCCTTCGACTTCGCGCATGCCACCGTCGAGGGAGGCAACGCCTGGGAACTGAACCTGCACCGCGCCGCTTCGCACATCGTGTCGGTCTATTTCAAGGACTACCGCCTGGATGGGCGCCAGTGGAACCCGTGCCCACTCGGTGAAGGTGCGGTGAATCCGAAGTCGGCGGCGCTCGTCCGTCAGCTCCTGCCAGCCACCACTCCGATCTCCATCCACATCGAGTACATCTCCGGCGACAACCACGTCGCCCGCATGCTGGAGGCGATGAAGAACGATGTCGGGACCTTGAGGAAGTGGCTGAAGCCGGCCTGAGAAGCCGTCTGAAAAATATCGGCGGAACGGCTCCCCAATTGCCCATTGGGGAGCCAAGGCGGAGGGGCGGGACGCCCCTCCAACGGACTGGGGCAAGATGCCCCAGCTACGAATTCCAGACAGGCTCTAACAGCCCTTACGGTCCGAACGCAAAGCGCGCGAAGAAGCTCGTGCCTCCCGGCGGCGGGGTGATGCGATAGTGCAGGCGATCCACCGCCGGACTGGTGCTTTCGCGCTGACTGCCGATGAACTCGGCGCTGGCATCCACGTCCCAGTCCTCGAGGTCGGTCGAGATTTCCGGCAACACGCTGGCACCTTCCGCAGTGGCGCGGCGGGTGATGGTCATCAGGAAGCTACCTCCTTCCTCGACTTCGAAGGTCGGTGCCAAAGTCGGTTCGGAGGCCTGCGGATTGCCGCCGAGGAAGTACTCCTCGCGGGTGGTGAAGCCATCGCCGTCGAGGTCATCGTTGTCGCCGTGATTGCCATTCGCGGTCTTCCAGGCGGCATAGCTCTGGGTATCGGCAAGGCCCGGTGTGCCACCGCCCGCCACCGCGCTGGCACGCCAGCTTCGCGGGTCATCGTGATCCGGTGCGGACGCGGGATTGATCAGGACCAGCGAGTAGCCGTCACCGTCGGCTTCCAGTGGCCAAGGCAGTTGATCGCTGTAGATGAAGTCGTGCAACTCGTCGCCGTTCGCGGCGACCAGCCGGAGCTGCTCGCCGGCGTTGTCGAGGCTGTTAGGGAAGGTTCCCACCACCGGCCTGCCGGTTCCGAAGGCTGCGTTGAAGGCCGCCGTGTCCTTTACCACCAGGATCCGCGCGCCGGGTGCCAGCAGGGTGCTGCCGGGGAAGGTGAACTCGACACCCGCCTCGAAGCTCACGCTGCTCAGGTCGAGCGTCGCGTTCGAGACGTTCGTCAACTCGACATATTCGGTGAGCTCCACGTCGCCCGGGGGATTGTAGTAGATCTCCGAGACCACCAGCGTGGACGGCGCGGGCAGCGCGATGCCGCCGGTATTCGTGACCACGATGCTATCGCTGCCGATCACGGCGCCGGTGAAGTCCACGGCTTCCAGCGTGATCGCATTCGGACCCGCGCCGATCGGCACCGCCACCTGCCACTCTGTCGATGAAGTCCATGTGATCGCCAGCGGGACGCTCGATCCGGCGAGGCGGATATTGCGGACGTTCACCCAGCCGCTGCCGGCGAGCGAGGCCGGGCTGAAGGGCGTCGAGAAATTGGCCCCGCCATTCGTGGTGATGGCAAAGGGGACGGACGGCGTGTCGCTCTGGATCGCGCCGAGGATGTAATTCGAGCGGGTGTTGATGTAGCTCAGATGCCCGGCGAAATCCTGACCCGGCAACAAGCTGCCGTAGTGAGTGGCCCACGGCCCCAGATAAGACTGGTTGAAGACGGTCGTGCACAGGTGATGCAGGTGTCCGAGGTAGAGCCGGCGCCGCGCGGGATTCGCGACCAGCTTCTGGAGCTCGGAATTGTCAAAGATGCCCCGCGTCGCGCTGAACGAGAAGTCCATGTCGTGCGGGAAATAGAGGACGCGTCCATCCGGCCGTGCGTAGAAGATCCCGTTGTGGTTCGAGTTGTCGAAGAACGAGTCCCCCGCGCCGGTGGTGCAGGCGTGGGCCGATGCCTGGAGCCATTGAGCCGGATCGATGACGTCAGTCAGCCCGGTTTCAAAGGCACTGCCATTCTTGGCGAACTGCTTCGCGGCGGCGATGATCCGCGAGTAGTCGTCCTTGTCCTCGTTGTTCTCTAATAGGAAGTTCCAGCGGTAGGCTTCCTTGTCGTCGCCGAGGTCGGTCAAGTCCGTGCCGACCACGCCGTCCGGCTGCGGAAGCTTGTAGCCATTGCCATCGGTGGTGGTGGGGTAGTAGATCAGCTCGTACTCCCAGCCCGTGCCGTCGCTGCCGTTCTCAAACTGCGAGTCGAGGAACACGTCGCCGAAGCGAGCCATCTGCAGGATGGCATGGCTGGTGTGCGCGGGATTCGGCGCGATGACCTTGCAGAGGTCATTGTATTCCGCCGGGATGCCGCCGCCCGCTGCCATCGTGTGGTCGAAGAGGATTTCCCGGCAGCCGGTTTCCTGGCCGTCCGAACGGTCGATGGCCACGGTGCGGTGGGCTCCGCGGAATAGCTGGTCCTGATTGAAGCCGAGGTTGAAGCCGACCCGGTTGTTGGAAGGACGGCCGCGCTGGCTGCTCTTCAGCCGGACGCCGGCATCGTAGTAGATCTCGCGTTCGTCATAGATCACGGTGCAGCCGAGCCGTTCGTTGCTCATCAGGTTGTTCTCCTGATAGAGCAGCGCCTCATCGGCCGGATCCATTACGATCCGCAGGTTGTGCAGGCCGTTGGTGGCGGCCAGGCCGTCGTTCACCTGATAAAGGGCGTGCGAAGAGGCTCCCTCCGCGGGGAAGTACGAGGTCTGTGGTAGCACCCCGGCATCCGTCGCGGACACGTAAAAGCGAACGACGCTGGAGGTGGCTTGGCCCGGGATGGCTCCGGTGAAGGTGGTGCCGTCGCCGGAAGGAGTCATTGGGATGGCCGTGAAGGATCCGCCATTCACCGCGTAGTGGACCGTCAGTGTGCCGAGACCATCGGGATCGGCAGCGCGGGCGGTGACAGTGACGCTTCCGCCGGCATCCGGCACTGCAGGCGAGTGGATGAAGCGGGTGAATCCGGGCCCGGCATTCGTCACGGCCGCCGAGTTCGCCGTGCCCGGCGTGCCGGGGTGCTCCGTGCGCGTCAGTTCGGTGGTCTTGGCGCAGCGGTTGAAGTAGAGCCGGGTATTGAGACGGTTCGATCCGCCGAGCCAGCGGGCGCGGTAGCGGATCTCGTAAACGCGGCCGTTCACCACCGATCTTCCGCTGGCGAGCGTCGTCTCCACGTGGTTGTGCATGTGCTCGGTCGGTCCCTTGGAGGAGAGGCGCAGCACCGGATTTCCCGGTTGGTCGGGATCGTCGATCACCTGCGCGTGGCGGTGGTTGCCGAGAAAGCGCCAGCCGTTGGTGCCAGCGCTGAAATTGCCATTGTCGATCATCGGCACCGCGCTGCTGTCGGGATTTTCGATGACGGCGATGTCGTCGATCAGAACGTCGCCGCTGTCTAACAAGCCGAAGATAAACTCGCGCCACTGGCCATCCGGTCCGACCCTGCTCGCCGCAGCGGTGATGCGGTAGCTGTAGTTCTGCCACGTCCGGCGGGTGCTTTCATCACTGGCAGACCATGCTTCCGGCAGCGAGTTGTCCGAGCGCGGGTCGCGGAGTTCGAGGGTCGAGCCGTCGCCATCGGGGCTGCCGGGCCAACGGCCGCCATCGAAATACTTCACCTCGTCGGCCGGATTCCCCGCGCTGTCGAAGAGCGTCACCGTCTCGCCGCTGTTGGCGAGGCTGCCGGACCACGGGCCGAGCACGGTCACACCGCCGGGAACGGGGAAGCTGCCGGGATTCTTTGCCACGATCAGATGGCCGCCAGTTGCGAGCATCGTGTTGGCTGGAAAGGTGAACTCAATCCCGCCACCGACGCGCCAGCCACCGAGATTCACCGTCGAGGCACCGCGGTTGCGGAGTTCGATCCACTCCTTGTCCGCGCTTGCCGGCGTCAGTTCCGGCGGATGGTAGCAGATCTCGTTGATCACGATATTCTGCTGCAGCGCGAAGGCATTCGCTGCTCCCGCTGTCGCCGAGGAAGGGTAAAGCCAGCGGTTCGGCCAAGCGGCGCTGCGGCCGCGTACGACGGCTTCCGCGATCTGGGCATCGACCGGAGCCCCACCCGGTGCGCGCAGGATGATCTTGTCGCCGGTGCCGGGGCGGAAGCCGAGTTGGGTCTGATTGAAATGCAGCAAGCCACCCGCGGGAACGGTGGTCGTCGGCAAGGCATCAACGGCATCTTCGGAACCTGCCACCTCCAGCGTGAAGCCATTCGTCGAAATCGCCTGCGACGATGGATTCCGGACTTCGATGAAGAATGATACCGCTCCGGACGCTGCGATCTCATTCAACTCCAGCGCTGCGGGAAGGTCGGGATCCACGGGCGTCTCAATGCCGCGGAGGTTGGCCGTGAAGTAGGCGGTGTTGTCGGAAGCACCGGTGTGCACCGAGACGGCGAGGACATTCGTGCCGCTGACCAGAGCCGAGGATGGGACGGTGTGATACGCGGTGACCGCCGGCGCGGCGAGGTCGGCTGACGCTGACGTCGAGTGAGCCACCGCACCGCCGGGCATGCCGCTGCGCGAGATCTCCTGGCCGTTCAGATAGAAGACCGCGCCATCGGCCAGCGTGTGACCGAGTTCCAGCGTCGTGCGAGCGGGGTCGCCGGTGAAGGTGAAGGATTTGCGGAAATAGGAAGTCGAGGCATTTGTGGCGAGCGACGTCCGTGCAGCGCCATCTGGAAAGGCGGTGGCGAGGCCGTATTTCGCTTCGAGGTAAGCGCCGGTTGCTTGGAAGTCGGATTCCCCGAGCGCGTTGCGATAGACCAGCAGCTCGGCAATGTCGCCATTGAAGCCTTGGGTGGTTGAACTGCCGTGGCAGCCCATCACGATCGGCTGTGGTGTGAGATCCGAGCCGTCATCCGGCACGCTGCCTTCCATCACGCCATCGACCCACAGTTCGAACCGGCTCTCCGCCGGATTCCGCCGCACTGCCACGATTTGGAACTGGGTGGTCGAGATCGAGGTTGTGGACACCGGTCCTCCAATGCCTCCGCCATCATCGTAGCGCTTTTGGAATCCGTAGCGGCCATTCACCGCCTTGAGCGAGACCAGCGGTTCACCCACCGTGGTGACGCGGTCGAAGAGATAGGCACCTTCGCCTCCGGTAACGCTGCCGCTGTTAGGCGCAGCATTCGCGCGGCAGACGATGAAGTAGACGAAGCCCGACGTGGGTGCGATGCCGGGCGAGAGCGAAGTACGAAACTCATCGTTGCCATCGAAGTCGATCGCCGGTTCGCCACTGGGAGTGGCATTCGCTTGAAAGGCAGGATTGCTACCCGGGACGGCATTCTGTGAAACGCCATCGCCCGTGGCCGTGTCGGTCCACGGGCTGAAGGTGGCACCGTTCGCCACACCGGTGACCGCGCCAGCTCGATAGCGTTCGACCAGATTCGCGGTGACGCTCAGCACCGGAGGGGTGCCGGTGGTGGCGAAGGGTGCTTGGCCTTGCGACCAGAGGCTGTCGTTGTAGGAAGTGTTTTCCCAAGAACTGGACGGCGCGGCGGTGTTGTCGCGGTAGCGCCAGGTGGTGTCAGCATTCGTGAAGACGTGAACCAGCGGTTGATCCGGTGAACGGAAATTGAGGGTCGCCGGGGTGGCAGTGGCAAAGCGCCAGTTCGCGGGATCAAGCGCGCTGCTGCCGGGGAGACGTTTCGCCAGCGTGGCTCCGGGGCCATCGGCCGCAACCGGCCACGGCGCGGTGTCGCCATACGAGACCCGGTCCATCAGCCGGCCGGTAGGGCTCAGCAGGTCGACCGTTTCGCCGCTGTTGGAAAGGTTTCCGGTGAAGGGTCCGCGCACGCCCGGAATGCCAGTGAGCGATGCGTGGCCCGGCGTCTTCGCGATCAGCAGATAGCCGCCGCCGGGAATGACCGTGCTACTAGGAAAGACGTAGTCGATGCCATCCGCCAGTGACCAGCCGGAGAGATCGACGTTCACCGCCATCTGGTTGTGCAACTCGATCCACTCCGCCTCCTGGCTGGTTGGCGGATTGAAGTGAATCTCATTGAAAGTGACGACCGCATCGGGCGTGTCGGCGGACAATCGCGTCGCAGCGACGAGGCCAAGGAGCGGGAACCATCTAGGGGTGAACATGGACGAACAGAAAGGAGATCGGAGGTGGGAGGAGAGCCAGGGAGGGCAGGGCTCTCTCTCCCGAAAAGAGGGCTCCGCGGACCACTCGGGTCCGCGGAGCCGGGAAGCATCAGACTGCGAGGGAGGTTACTCCTCGTAGGAGATTCGATAGAAGGCGCGGCCGTCCGGAGGATCATTGTCCACCAGGTTCACGACGCCCGAACCCTCAGCCACCTTCGTGTCCACATTGGTCCAGCTGTCCGCTAGGAGCGTGGTCGAGCGTTGCAGGATGTAGGTGGCACCGGGAGTGCCGGTGAAGGTGCCGGTGACGTTGTTGCCATTCAGGTCGACGGCCAGCGTCATCTGAGTTGGCGGGACGCTCGCCCCGGAGACCACGGCGATGGTAACGGTGCCTGTGGCGGTGCCTCCCCAGCCGTCGCTGATCGTGTAGGTGAAGGTGTCATTTGCCTCGCCCGTGATCGGCCAATCCACGGGCGGAGTATAGACGAGGGTGCCCGGGGACCCGCCCGCCACGATGGTTCCGCCATTCACACTCGTGGCGTTGTAGTTGGTGAGCGTCAGGGTGTCGGTATTGCCGTCGGTATCGTTTGAGAGCAGGTCGAATTCGACACTGAGTTCGAGTGGCACGTTTTCGTCGGTGACGAGCGGGCCGTCGTTATTCGCGACCGGCGCGGCATTGGCGACCATCACCGGAACCGTGGTGCTTTCCGCGTCTCCTGCCGCGTTGGTGACGATGACCTTGTAGTTCCCGTTGATGGCAGCGCTGGTGCCGACGAGGTTGAGCGAAGTGCCGGTTTGGCCTGAGATCGGGTCGCCGTTCTTGTACCATTGGTAACCCAACGGACCCGAGCCGATGGCTGAAACCTTGAGGGTGAGGTTGCCATTGCGGATGACCGTGCCGCCCTTGGGCTGCACGATGACGACGGGCAAGGCTCCCGCCGCCGGGATCACAACTGCGCGCAGGGTATCCACACGCAGGCCGGTGAGGCCGTCGCCGGCATTGTTCACCACGAAGTCGATGTTATTGATGCCCGCGATCAGGCCGGGCGCGTTGCCGGTATCGATGACGAAGGGTTCCAGGGTGGAAAAGGCCGCGCCGGTGGGGTTGAGATTCGAAATGCCGGTGGCCACTCCATTGACGCGGATTGCCAGGCCGTTGTTGTCCGATGCCCACCTCCCAAGGATCCTGACGGTGGCAAGATCGCGGCCCGTGAGATCGATGTGGGTGCGATAGACGTAGGTGCCGAAGCCTTCACCGGCGTCCAAGCTGCCATTGGCGGAAGCGGTGTTCGCGAGCGGGCCAATCCATTTCGAGGTGGCGGAGTTCGCCAGCCATGCGCCGGGAACGTTGGTCTGCACGTAGGTGTCGAACTTGGTTCCGTCGTGCGGATTCGCAGTCAGCGTGTAGTGCGGGTCGATAATGCCGTTGGCCAGGATTTCTCCATTTTCGTCCAAGCCGGTACCGAAGATACCGGGCACGTGGTCGAGGACGAGCAGTGTGACCGTCTGGCTGGCGACGGAGTTGACTCCATTGCTCACCGTCACGGTGTATTTGCCGGTGTCCCCGGCGGTCACATTGGACAGATCCAGAACGGGACTGTCGGTGCCGACGACGGTCGTTCCACGCTTCCATTGGTAGGAAAGGGTGGCGCTGCCGATGGCTCCGACACGGAGCGTGTAATTGGAACCCGTGGCGATGATGGAACCTGCCGGTTGCAGCGTGATCAGCGGGGCGACGCCTGTCGTAGGGTCGGCCTCGCGGTTGCTGATGGCGCAAACATGGATGGAGGTGTTGTGGGTGTAGGCGGAGTGGAAGATCTTCGCGGTGCCGTCGGCCTTCGCCGTGTAGCGGTACTCGATGCGGATGCCCTTGTTGTTTCCGAACTCGGATTGGTCGATGACCACGGGGGCGTCTTCGCGATTGCCGAAGAACGTATTGTAGCGAACGCCCGGCGCTTCAAAGCCGGTCGAGTAAATGGTGAAGACGTATGCCTTGCCAGGGGTGAGGCCGGAGAAGTTGTGAGCTCCGGGGAAACCGGCATGTGCGAAATCCCGCGACAATGCTGCGCTGGGGCTCGAGATTTCGTTGTTCGTGTCGTTGTTAAAGACGTTCGGAAGGGCGGACGTGTAGCCCGGAGCGGCTGGATTGGCACCGGGGGTGCCAGTGAAGACGACGCCATTGACGTTCACACTCGCGGCGGTGCCGAAGTTGAGGGCATGGGTGTAGTGGTGGGTGGGGAGGACACCGGAGCTTGCGTCATCGTTCCATGCGGCGGTGGTAAATGCGGGTGCCGGGGTGCTGGCGACGGCCTCGCGGTTGCTGAAGCCAGAGGTATGGAACCCGCCCCCTCCGAGGGCCGGGTAGAATATGGTGACCGGCGAGCCAAGCGCGTCGGTGGTGTAGGCGTAGTGGACAAGAAGGCCGTAGCCCTGGCCTTGGCCGGCGGGCTTGCCCAGACCATACTTGTTGAGGCTCACCGTGAGGCGTTGCTCATTCGCACTCGCATTGCTGGAGAAGGTTGCCGAGCGGTATTCCGTGGCGGGGTTGCCGTCCCAACTCACCCCGTAGACCGTGAAGACGTACTGGGTCGAAGGCTTGAGGTTCTCCAACTTGATCGACGGCTGCCCGTCGTAGCGGAATGGTCCCGCGAGACCCGCACTGTTGCCGGTCACATGATTCGTGCCGCCGCCGTGGGTAGTGCCGAGGCCGGTGAGGGCGAAGCGACCGGGCGTCCCGGTTTCCCTGCCGAGGAAACGGACGCCATTGATGGTGACCCCGTTGTTGGTGCCGAAGTTGTAGGAGTGGGTATAGACGTAGCTGGAGTCGATGCCCGAATCGGCGTCGCCAGTCCACGGAGCCACCGACCAGGCGTTGGAGGAGGGAGCGATTTTCACATCGTCCACCGTCAGGGTATGGTCACCGGCGGTGCGCATGTTGGCGATGGCGATCGTGTGCTGCTCCGCGGTGGCGGTGAATTCGAAGGCCGCGTATTTGTAGAGGTTGGTTCCCCCGACCGCGGTCACTTCGGCATCCTCCCCCGCGGGGGTGCCATCGACGGAGAACCTCAGCACGGCGGACTGGCCGGCGCGGGCGTTGACGCGAAAGGAGACGTTGTACTTGGTGTTGATCTGCAGGCCGGTGACCGTGGTCTGGAGGCTGGCCACGCCGGAAGCGCCCGCTTGGACGAAGGCGACATTGAGGCCTTCCGGAATGACGCCGTTGTCCGCGAAGGGAGAGGAGCCTGAGGGGTTGAGGCCCGTCCGGCTCACCGGGGTGCCGGTCCAACCGGTGATCGGGCCGTTCGGCGTGAAGGTCGGGCTGGCGTCGATGTAGCCGGGGAAGACGGTGAAGGTATTGGCTTCGAATCCCGGGTTGGTGATGGTCTGGGCCACCAGCGGGATGGGGGAGAACAAGAGGGCAGCGGCGAGACAACTCGCCAGCGCTCCTGCGGAGCACGTGGTTAATTTCATGGGGAACTGGGTTGTTTTCTGAATTGGGTCTTTCGTGTCTTGGGATTCCACCGGGCCGACCTCTTCCACAGCTCGCTGCGAAATGGCAGGCACCGATGAACTCCGGTTTTACCCCGGTCTCGGGAAGAGGCGATGGAATTGGATTCCCAATCCCTGCCAAAATGCGCGGCGTTGTTAGGTCGATCCGCAATGTCCGTAGTCGATTGACATTGATGGAGTAAGAGTCGCCCACCTCAGGGAGACGGAAGGGCTGCCAAGTCGGACGTTGCGCTGCCCGATCCCGGGCCTCAGCCTCCAGGTGGACTCGCTCATCGCTGCGGGACGAAACCACCGCCACTCGCGCGGGTTTTCGTCCCGGAGACCCGACCCCGACATTTTCGCTTCCCGCCCGCCTCTCATCTGCTTTCGTCGCCGCCCGCATGGACAAGACCGCATTCTGGAAACTGCTCGATGGCCTCGACACCGAGGACGCTGCCGCCGAACTCGCCGCCCGCCTCGAAGAACTCGAGCCCGTCGAGATCGCGGACTTCCAACGCCACTTCGATGAAGCCCACGCACGCGCCTACAACTGGTCGCTGTGGGGCGCCGCCTCCCTGATGGAAGGCGGTTGCTCGGACGATGGCTTCGCCGACTTCCGCTACGGCCTGATCTCGCGTGGCCAGAAGGTCTACGACTCCGCCCTGGCCGATCCCGATTCGCTCGCCGACCTGTTGGATGAAGAGGACTTTCTCTCCAACGAAGAGTTCGGCTACGTCGCCGGTCAGGTCTATCAATCGATCACCGACGAAGAAATCCCGCACTCGGACGATCCGCCCGCCTTGGAACCTTCCGGCGAGGAATGGGACTTCGATGACATGGACCTGAATGCCGAGAAGCTTCCCAAGCTGACGGCGAAGTTCGGCGACTGAGCGAGAACGTCGTTACGCTCCGAACAAGCTCATGACCGGCTTCCCCTTGCCGTCTTCGGTGGCGTAGAAGGGGCGTTTCTCGATGTCGTAAACCGTTTTGGGACTGATGCCCATGGCGGTGAAGAGGGTGGCGTGAAGGTCGGTGATGGTGACCGGGTCCTTCACGGCGACCAGCGGACGCTCGTCCGCGGTCGCACCGTGGACGTGGCCTTTCTTCATGCCGCCGCCGAACATCACGACGGAAGAACCGCCGGTGAAATGGCGGTGCAGGCCGTAGTGGGTCATGTTCTCCAAGGTGTCGGATTTCACGCGCGCCTGATCCTTGGCCTCCGAGCCGGGCACGCCCTCGATCATCATGTCGCGGCTGAACTCGCTGGCGATGATCACCAGCGTGCGATCCAGCATGCGCCGTTCTTCCAGGTCGCGGATCAGCCGGGCGATGGGGCGGTCGATTTCCTGTTTCAGCTTGGCGACGGTTTCGTGGCCGTTCTCGTGGGTGTCCCAGTGGAGGAAAGGGACATACTCGGTAGTCACCTCGATGAAGCGCGCGCCGGCTTCCGCCATGCGCCGGGCCAGCAGGCAACCACGGCCGAAACGACCGGGGCCGTAAGAGTCCAAGGTCGCCTTCGACTCGCGGGTCAGGTCGAAGGCTTCCTTTTCCTTCGAGCCTAACAGGCGATGGGCATTCTCCAGCGAGCGGAGCATCGACTCCTGCTGGTGGTCGCTCATGAAGTCGCGCTGCGGGTTGGCATCCACGAGCTTGCGGTAGAGCTGGTAGCGGTTGGTGAAGCGGCCGGCGTCCATGCCCTCCGGCGGGCGCACCGAGCGGGCGGCCTCATCGGGGTAGGGCAGATTGAACGGTCCGAACTCGGCACCGAAGAAGCCGGCGGTGGTGAAGGCCTTGAGCTCCTCGCTCTCGCCGATGCCTTCCAGCCGCTGGCCGATATTGACGAACGCGGGCATCACCGGATTGCGCGGGCCGAGCACACGACCCATCCACGCGCCGATGTGGGGTGCGGCGACGGTCTGCGGCGGCACGTAGCCCGTATGCCAGTGATACTGGTGGCGAGAGTGAAGGATGGAGCCGAGGTCGGGCTGGACGTGCGAGCGAATCAGCGTCGCGCGATCCATCAGCTTTGCGATCTCCTCGAGGCCTTGGCCGATTTTCACGCCGTCGAGCGTGGTATCGATGGCGGGGAAGGTGCTGAGGATCTTGTCGATCGGCAGGCCCTTCTCAAAGGGGCGATAGCCCTTGGGATCGAAGGTTTCCGGGGCAGCCATGCCGCCAGCCATCCACAGCAGGATGCAGCAGTCGGCGGTGGCCTTGGGATGGACGACCTCTTCATTGCCAAACGCGCGCGGCGCGCCTGACATGGCAGCGGCCAGGCTGGAGGCGGAGAGTGCCTTGAGGAAGGTGCGGCGGGTGGTTTCCACGGGATGCAGAATGGTTCAGCGGACGAACTGGAACTCCGGTAACAATAGTACCATCCAAAGAAGATCCTCGATGGCTTGCGGTGTCGGGCGCTGGCCAAGCGTGCTGCCGAGGCCGTTCCTTTCCGCGGCGGTGGCACGGCGGCCGAGGGCCCGCAGGAAGACGTGGTCGATCAGCTCGGGCGTGGCCTTTTGCTCCCGGGAAAGAGCGGCGGCTCCTTTTTTCAGCAGGCCGGCGAGTTGCTCACCGTTGGCCAAGTCGATGGCTTCGAGCGTGGTGATGTTATCCGGCCGCATGCTGACGATCTGCTCGCGATTCGGGCGGCCGAGCGCGCGCATCAGCAGATCCGCCGCCACCAGTGACGCGCGAACCATCGGTTGCGGATCCGCGGCGAGCGGAGGCATGGTCGCTACAAAGCGGTCCCATACTCCCGGGTTGGCCAGCTCTTGTGCGGGCTTCCAATCCGTCGGCGGGCGGGAGAAGCGGCCTTGGGCATCGGGCAAGGTGGGAGTCCACTTCCACGACGAGTCGGTGGCGATGGTCAAGGGCTTGGCATCGGGCAATTCGATCCGGCCCTCGAACAGGAAGCCGGCGGGATTCGGTCCGCTGCCGCCGTTGCGAGCCACGACGATGATGGAGTTCTTGCCGGCGCGGAGGTGATCCAAGTTGATGGCAAGCCCGCGAGGGCCTTCCGGCTGGATGGTCTCGCGCACGACGGAGCGGCCATTGACGAAAATCTCGGCTTCATTGTCGGCAATGAAGACCGCCCGTGCGGATAGCGGCGTGGAGGGCAAGGTGACCTCGGTGCCGAGCACGATCGCGTGGTTGTCAGGCACGGCGGACGAAGCACTCGCTTCCGACCAGATCCAGCGGGCCTTCAGAACGGAAGAGCCGTCCGGTTTGCCACGGGGAACCGCATTGTTGGCCTTGGCCGGTGCCGTGCCGGTGAGTGTCCACACGGCATCCACGAATTGCTCGGCGCTCATGCGCTTGGCGAGCGGACCGCGGAAGACGGTGGGGTCGGCATTCTCCGCGGTGGCCACCGGCTGCGACTGATAGATCCGCGACGAGACGATGAGCGAGAGCGCCTTCTTCAAGTCGTAGCCATCGTCGGCAAGGCGCACGGCGAGGTAATCGAGCAGGTCCTCGTCCCACGGTTGGGTGTCCATAGCATCGACCGGGTGGACAATGCCGCGGCCCATCAGGCGATGCCACAGGCGGTTGACGATGGTGCGGGTGAAGCGGCCGTTTTCCGGATGGGTCATCAGCCCGGCGAGTTGCTTCAGCCGCTCCGGCTGAGGCGCGTTGGCATCGACTTCGCCGAGCTCGGGAAAGATCCAGCCGGCCTTGGCCATGCGGCCGGTCGGCTTGTCGCAGCGGGCGATTTCCAAAGGCCTCTCGGCATAGATGGCGGCGAGACCGTAGGCCTCATCGAGCTTCCAGCGGTCCACGAAGCTGTCGTGGCACGAGGCGCACTTCATGTTCAGGCCGAGGAAGGTCTGTGAGATGGATTGGGAGAACTGGATCTCGCGGACTTGCGACGCATTGACACTGCCGCGCCACTGGATGCCATCGATGAAGCCGCGCGAATCCGGCGTCGGCGGGGCGAGCAGCTCGCGCGCGAACTGGTCGTAGGGTTTGTTAGAAAGCAGCGATTGGTAGAGCCAGCCGGTGATCGGCTTGCGGCCGCCATCGATGTAGCCGGTGCCTTGGTAATCATTCCGGAGCAGGTCGTTCCAGAAGCTCAGCCAGTGCTCGGCATAGTCGGTGTCGCGCGCGAGCGTCGCGGCGATCAGCTTCTCGCGCTTGTCCGCCGAAGTGTCCGCGACGAAGGCGTCGATGGCATCGGGGGCGGGCAACAGGCCGGTGAGGTCGAGCGTGAGGCGGCGGATGAAGGCGGCATCGCCGAGGGGTTGCGGGCGGGTGACCTTGTTGTCCGCGAAATAGGCATCGACCAGACGATCGACGGGATGTTCGCGGCCTTCGGCAATTGGCGGCAGCTCCGGCCGGCGCGGCTTGAGCGGCGGCTCATAGGCATCCTTGCCGAAGGTGAAGCCGGGCTCCCACGCCATGCCCTCATCGATCCACTTCTTGAGGATCTCGGCTTGGTCTGCCGGCACACGCGGACCTTTCGGCGGCATGCGGTCCGACTTGTCGTCGGAAAGAACGCTTTCCAGCAGGAGGCTCTCGTCCGCCTTGCCGGGTTCGACCACCGCGCCGTTCTCGGAGCCGGCGAGCAGTGATTCCCGGGTGTTCATGGAGAAGCCGCCCTTCTTGGCGGTGTCCATGTGGCACTTGGCGCAGTGCTCCTTCAGGACCGGGACCACCTGATGGGCGAAGTCCACGTCGCCAAAGGCAGCGGACGCCCCGAGAAGCGGTAAAAAGTAGCGGAGAAACATCATCGCAAGGCGGGGATTTCCCCCCGGGCGGCGGTCGCCGGGGAGAGAGGTTTCCACCTACGACCCCAAGGGTCATTCTAATTTCACTAAAAAAAGGCGGTCACTTCGCCAGAAGGTAGGCGAGCAGGTCCTTCAGCTCGTCCGGATTGAGGCGGTTGATCAGGCCGGCGGGCATCGGGGAAACCGGCGACGGCTTGATGTCCTTGATCTGGCTGCGCTCGATCTCGCTGGTGGAGCTGAAGTCGAACGGGCTGGTCGCGATGATCCAGTGCTCATCCTTCTCCTCGATCAACTTGCCGACGACCTGTGAGCCGTCGTGCTTGATGATGGTGTCGAAGGCGTACTGGTCGGAGACGACCTTGCTGGGCTCGAGGATGGCTTCGGCGAGGTCCTTCACGCTGAATCGTCCGCCGACGGCGGTGAGGTCGGGGCCGGCCGAGCCGCCTTCGCCATCGAAGCGGTGGCACGCGGCGCAGAGCGAGGCCTGATACATCTTCTTGCCGTTCTCCTTGTTGCGACCGGTGAGGCCGGTGGCAGCGAGCTTTTCGATTTCGGTGACGGTCCATTCACGGCCGGGGCCTTGGACGGGTGGCAGATTGGCGAGCGGATTGGCGGTCACCACGGGCGCCATCTTCTGGATCCATTCACGCTCTTCCGGGGTGGCAGTTTCCAGCGTCTGCTTGCGCAGATCTTGGATGAAGCCGGCATAGCTGGCACCACCACTCTTCTCTACCAGGCGGCCGAACCACGCGAAGAAGCGCTTGCGGTCCTCCTGACTCCACGGGCCCTTCACCACCCGCAGGCAATACATGTAGTGGATGACCTGCGCGGGCGGCAGGTTGGAGATCATTTTCTTCACATCGCCACCGTACTGGGCGTTGCGCTCGGCGACGGCGAGCCAGTCAGGTGCAGGCGAGGGGCCCGTGGTATCCATCAGCGCCAGCGTGCGACCGACGATGCCGGGAGCCTGCAGGTAGCTGAGCATGCGGCACAGCTCGCGATCGACATCGCTCTGGTTCGAGGGGAAGGCGGCATCGATCTTGCCGATGACCTTGGTGCGTTCGTCAGTGGTCGGTTCGCCATGGCGGGCGAAGGCGAGACCGGCCGCACGGAGCCAGTTGATCTTCTGCGCCACGTCGAGCTTGGCCCAGTCGAGGCGCAGCAGCGCCTCCAGTGACACACTTCGCTGCGAGGCAGAGCCGACACGTGCGAGGGCGATGGCCCCTTCGATGACCTTCCACGGATCGTTCTCGCCGGCCAGTTTCTGGGCAATCTGGCCGGGGCCAGCGTGCTCGATGGCGATGCGCGAGTTGAAGCGCTCGATGCGATCCTTCGAAGCGAGACCCTCCCACGCGCCTTCCTTGCCGACGAGTTCGGCTTCCTTGGCAGCGAAGGGAACCGGTGCGACCGATTCGTTGCCGGTGTAGGTGACGCGCCACAGCGCCGAGGCGGTGCGGCGACCGCCGGTCATGAAATACATCGAGCCGTCCTTGCCGATGGCGGCATCGGTCAGCGGCAGGCCGGTGCCGGCGAGGAATTCCTCGCGCTCCGCCTTGTAGCTCGCGCCATCCGGCGTGAGATGGACGGCGTGGATGGTGGCATAGGTCCAGTCGAAGGCATAGAGCGCACGCTGGTACTTCGCGGGGAATTTGGCATCCTTGCCGGAAAGCATGCCGGTGGGTGAACCCGGCCCCAGCTCGACAAGCGGCGGCATACTATCTTCGTAGTAGGTCGGCCACGGGCCGGTACCGTGACGCCAGCCGAACTCCGAGCCGGGGACGATGTGGCCGATGCGGGTGGGGCGATACCACGGCATGCCGAGGTCCCACTCCATGTCGGAGTCGTAACCGAAGAGATCCCCGCGGTCATTGAAGGCGATGTCGTAGGTATTGCGGAAGCCCATGCCGACGAGCGTCCAGTTGGAACCGTCCAGATTGCAGCGGGCAACCCACCCGCCGGGCGCGAAGCGGTCCTGCGCGTGGCCGCGGGCATCGGGCCGGCGTGGCAGGAGCTGATCCTCCTTCCACACCTTGGGCACCATCGAGTCCTTCATTTCTGGCAGGTCGGTGAAGTTGCCGGCGACGAAGTAGATGAACTTGCCATCCGGCGACGGGACGAGTGCGTGAGGGCCGTGTTCGCCGTTGCCTTTTACGGCTAGCACCCGCTCGGCCTTGTCCGGCTCGCCATCGCGATCGCTGTCGGTGACGCGATAGACGCCTGCGGGCTCGGGACCTTCATTCACCGTGACCCAGAGCACACCCTGATGCCACAGCAAGCCATGGGCACCGGCGAGCGGAATGGAAGTCGGGGTGACGACGGTTTCCTGGTCCGGCTTGGTGGCGGGCGTGACGCGGTAAATCTTGCCGTATTGGTCGGCGCAGAGCAGGCGACCCGTGCCATCGACGGTCATGGCGACCCATGAGCCCTGGATGTTTGGCACCTGATAGAGGCGCTCGAGCTTGAAGCCGGGGAGGAGCTGATACTTGTCGCTGACATCGACCGGCATGGTGCCGCCGCCGGCATCAGGTTGGAGCACCATGCCCCACGGGCCATCGCCCATCTTGCCGACAGGGACGGCGGGCGTCCAATCGCGCGGCGAGAACCGCGGCTCCTGCCAGCCGCGCGGCGCTTCGAGGGCGGTCTGCCACTTTTCGTCAGAGACGATCCATGCCTTGCGACCACCCTTGAGCGTGGCGGTGAAGCGCAGGGCCATGCCAGCGCTGCCGTCCTGATTGCGGCCTTCCACGGCGATGACGTTGCGGCCGCCTTGGACGATGTGCTTCATGACGTCATGATTGGCGGGCGCACCCCACTCGCTGGTCCAGCCGAGGTCATTGCCATTGACCCAGACGCGCTGCCAGTTGTCGCAGGTGACGGCGAGCGAAGCGGAGATGATGTCGCGCGGCAGCGCGAACTCGCGGCGGAAGTAGACCTTCTGGTCGCTGGCGGGCTTGGCGTTCTGCCAGATCCACGAGATGGTCGGCTCGCCGGCTTGAGCGGCGGCGGTGGCCTTCGGAGGGACGGCCACGGGAGCCGGAGTGAAGGTGCGCAGGCGCAGGCCCTTGAACTCCGCTTTCATGGCAGGACCGGCGTGGACTTGCAGCGCGAGCACGCCTTTCAGGGATCGCTTCGCGGCATCGACGTCATGGATCTCCGCGACGGGCTTGTCGTTGATGTAATGCGTGGCGGTATCACCCTTCGCGACGATGCGGTAGGTGTTCCACTCCGCGAGATTGGTGGCGGGACGATCGAGCGAGCCGGTGACCTTCGGCTTGTCTGCGAGGTCGACCTTTTGGCCGCTTTCGCAGGCAATGCCGCGGCCCTTTTCCTCGTAAAGCATGCCGAGGTATTTCGGCTCCGGGTGGAGGTCCATCTGGTAGCCGCCGACGACCCACTGCTTGGGATCGAGCACGCGGCTGCGGTACTGCATGCCGGAGTTGTTGTTGCCGGTGACGCGGGCCTGATATTCCACCTCGAAATCGGCGACCTCGCCGCCTTTCCAGATCAAGAAGGAATTTGCGGCGAGCTTGCGGCCGGCGTCGTCGGTCTCGCCGACCAAAACGCCATTTTCAACGCGCCAGAGGCGCGGGTCTCCGGTCCAGCCGTCGAGGTCGCGGCCATTGAAGAGCGGTTTCCATTCCTGGCCGTGGAGCGGCAGCGCGATGAGGAACAGGGAAAGTGTTGATGCGAATCGTTGCATGGGTCGGGTGAAGACAGGAACGGAGATGGTTACGGGTTCTTTCCAGATGACGCACGATGGTCAGGAAATCCGAGCACGCGAGGTGCGCGACTGCCGGCTTCATTGATGATAAAGAGAACCGTGCGTGATGCGGGATCGTGATTCCACTGCGTCTCGCAAAGAGGGTAGAGCGCGTCCTTGCCAGCGATGCGGAAGCTGAGGTTCACGTTGTAAGGTTCGACCGCGGAGGCCGGTGGGTCGAGGATGACCTTCGCACGCGATTTCACGGCGAGCTTCTGTTTTCCGACGGTGCCGCCGACATCGTGGGCGGTCAGATTGAACCACAGCATCTGACCGGGCTTGAAGCGGTCCGCGGTGGCATCGATGACCTGCATGCGCACCGGCGCGGTCTTGTTCGCCGGATCCGGGCTGAGCATCAGGTAGATGTCACCGGTAGTTTCGGGCACGGCGGCGGAGGGCACCGTGGCAGGGATGGGCTGACCTTCCACCGGCAGCGCGGCGAGCATCCTCAACGTGAGCGCACCGCCGGGCAACTCGTAGACTTTCGACAGGTTCAGCCGTGGCAGCTCGACTTCTTGCGCGGCGGTGCCGTCGTGCAGGAAGAGCTTTTCCGGATCCGTATCCGCGGCACCCAGGAAGAGGACGCGGCAGGTGCGGGCGCCCTTCTTTTCCTGGGCGGTGAGGGCGAGCGGCAGCAGGCAGCAGAGGAAAACGAGAAATCGCATGGAATCAGTCTGTCAGATCTCCGAGGGGTTCAGCCAGCGGAAGCTCACCATTTCGAAGCGGCGGCCGAAGGTTTTGTTGATGGCGGACCTCGGCGGCGTGGCGAGTTCGGGGGCATCGGTGGGATCGATGTAGTCGCGGGTGCGGCGGACGGTGGCTTCGCAGACGGCGCGGCTGACGATGTTGCCCTTGTCATCCCGGGCATCGCCGTGGGCGCGGATGACGAAGGTATCGTCGCGGGCGGAAAGGATGGGCGCGAGCGGGCGGAGGATGTCGGCCTGGCGGGTCCAGCCGGGCAGGCCGTAGGCATTCCAGCCCTCGGCGGCGGCGGGGTGGCGGTAGCCGGCTTCCGCGACGCGTGGCGGATTGGCGGTGGCCTTGCCGGGCAAACCGATGGTGGCTTCCAAGGTGGCAAAGGGATTCGAGCCGCCTTTGGCGACTTCGTTGAGCGCGGCCTGCACGGCACCGGCGAGGGCGAGATTTCCGGAGGAAAGCTGGCGGTTCACGAACTCCGAGAGCGAGAGGAAGGGACCGCGCGCGCGGACCTGCTTCACAATCTCCTCCGCGAGCTGGTCGATGACCTCGTCATCGAGCACGCGGTAGCCAGCGAACTCAGTGGCCTCGGGGAAGCTGCCGGACGAGCCGGCCTTGCCTGCTTCCACATCGCCGGAAATCGAGAAGCGGCTGACCGCGTGATCGGTCTCGCCCGAGGCATCGACATTCCATGAGCTGCCGCTTTCCTGGATGTAGGGCACGCGCTGCTGGCGGGCATGGCCAAGCAGGGCACGCCAGGCGAGGACGGAGGTGGAGTTCACGTTGAACATGCCTTCCACTTCAAAGCGTGAGGCGATGGTGCGATACCCGTCGGATTTCTTGACGTGGTCGTCGTAGAGTTTGGTGGCATTGCCTTCCGCGGCAGAGGCGAAGCCAGCGTCCGCCGCGATCGGCAGGTAGGCGCGGTTGGCGAGTGGCGCGACGCCGGAAACGAAGTCGGTGTAGGTCGTCTGGAGGTTCTTGCCGCCGGTGCCGTAGTGGGTGGGATCCGGCGCGATCGAGGAGAAGAACCAGTCGTCGAAGAGCAAGTGATTCGCGCAGTAGCTGTCGTCGTGCTGAAGGTTCGAGGTGAGGTTGGCGTAGCTGGAGTTGATCACGGCATTCGCCGGCAGCAAGGGGCTGGCATCGCTGTTGCCGATCAGATTAAAGGCAAAAGGCGGGATGGGATTTTCATAGCGTATGTCCCAGTGCTGAAGCTCCCCGAGCGAGGCGAGCGGGCGCACCGGGATTTCCGCGATGACGCAGCGCGAGAGGCCGTCGGACTTGTTGAAGCCGGTCACGATGTAGCCGCGGCCGGTGGTGTCGCTGGCATTCGGGAGCTGGCTATCCATTCCGGAGTGCTTGATGAAGCTGTAGTCGAAGGGCGAGTTCACCGGGTGATTGGTGCCGCTGTAGTCGATGCCAATGGTGCTCTCCGCCAGGTCCTTGTCACCCATCGCGGTGTAGTTCACCAGCGGGCTGGATTGGACGAAGCCCTTGGCCGGCAAGTGGGTCTTGCTGGCCATGCGGGCGCCGAAGACGGTGGACATGAACGGCACCGGATTGGTGGCCGCTTGGGCGAGCGTGGCATCGCCCAGCTGATTGAGCGGCTTGTAGACGTCGTTGGCGATCAGCGGCGTGTAAACCATGCGATAGACGAGGTGCCGCACGCTTCCCGTCGACATGTCCAGGTAGATGCCGACACCCGGCTTGCCGTCGTCGTAGGTCGTGTCGAACTTGGCGTCCGCCTTGATCATGGTGGTGCCGGTGCCGATCACGGGTTGGTTGGAGGCGTTCTTCACGTCGAAGTAGTGGCCGCCTTTGCTGCGGTAGCCTGGCTGCAGCGTGGCAATGCTGCCGGCAGGGACGATCGTATCCGCGGAGGAACTTGAACCCGGGCTGAAGACCCGGGTCTCGCCGGGCTTGAGCGTGAAGGCCGCGGCAATCTGGTACTGCAAGTTGCCGGCGGTGGAGAGCGAAGGCTGGTTGTTCAGGCCACCTGCGGTCAGGCAGTTGAAAGTCGTGCTGCCGCTCACGTTGTAGCGGAGCGCCACTGGCAGCGGCTTGGGGACGAAAAATGAAAGGGAGGACGGGGAAGTGATCTCCACGCTGTAGGGATTCCACATCGTGATCACCGGGGTCACCAACAGGCGGGCGGTGTATTGGCCGGAGCCGCTGGCACCGGTCGCCACGGCATAGTGGGAGAAGACCCACTGCATGCGGCCGACCACCGGCAGCAGGCGGACCTTGTGGAGGAAGCTGAAGCCGTTGGCGGTATCGTCGATCCCGACCGAGTAGTTGTTGATGCGATTGCGGCCGGAGGAGTTGCTGCTGATCTTCTTGTAGAGGGTCGCGTAGTCGCGGAGATTTTCCCAACTGCTGACCGGGCCGTGACGGTAGATCGGCCATTCGCTGGCGCTGCCGCGGTAGGCGGACCAGGGGTAGAGCATCGAGCGGTCGGCGGTGGCGTTGCTGGCGGTCGGCTTGGTGGCGGCGCCGTCCTTTTCCGGGGTGAGGCGGAAGAAGGGGAGATTCGACGAGGGCAACTGGGTCCAGTTCTCCGTGGCCAGCGAGAGGTCCTTGCGCCAGCCGCCGGTGGCGGTGTTGGTGAGCAAGCCGACCGAGGTGGTGGAGAGGTCGTGGAAGAACTCCTGCGACGCCTTCAAGGTGCCCTTCTCCGCGATGAGATCGCCAAGCATCAGGCTGACCGTGCGATCGGCGGGCGTGGCGTCTTCGAGCAGATCCTCCATGCGGAATGGCTTGGGGTCGGCCACGGTGTGGCTCTTCGCGAGCACGGACCAGCGGGCTGCGGTGTCTTCGCTCGGTTGGTGGGGTTTGGGCAGGCGTGCCTTCTGGTTTTCGCCACCGATCCACCAGGCGAAGCCACCATTGCCTTGTGCGTCCGAGACTCGCTGGGGTTCCAGGTGAACCTGCAATTCCGCACGACCGGTGCCATCGCCGACGGTCTTGATGCCGACGAGCGGCACACTGCCGTTTCGCTCCTTGGTGTCGGGCAAGGTCTTGAGGTCGCCCGAGGTCAGCCAGGCGAGAAAGCGTGCCTCCTTTTTCGAGGCGTAGTTGCCGGGGGAAACCGGGCGGCCCTTGGTATCGTGATCGGTGCCTTCCCAGCTCTTCCAGACGCCGAGTACCGGCGGACGATCCGCGCCCAGGATATCCGCGCGTGCCGTGACGCGGGTGTCGGGTCCGGCCTGTTGCTGGAGCTCGCCGATCGCCATGACCAGGGCCATGCGGGCATTCGCGCGGGCCTGCGCAGCGTGGACATCGCGACCACCGCTGCGCAGCGAGATGGTGGAGAGGCCGAGCAAGCCGGTGACCAGCACCATGATCAGCACCATCAACGACAAGGAAATGATCAAGGCGAAGCCGCGGGGCCGACGCTGCCGGGCGGGAAAAGTAGGGTTGGAAGCGGTCATGGGTTTTTGCGTCACAATCCGATGTTGCGGGAGCCGGTCAGGGTTACCGGTCTTTCAAAGGAGTTGTTTTTATAGCAGGTGGGAGCGGGCGTGGTGAACTTCCGCTCAGGCCGCGCTGGCGCGGCGGCCGTGGAAGGATTCCTTCCATTGTCCCGGCGTCAGGCCGAAGTGCTCCTTGAAAAGCCGGCAGAGGTTCTTGGCGTTGCCGAGACCGGTCTCCATGGCCACCGGCTCCAGCTTCACGTCCTCCTCGCGAAGCATCGTGGCAGCCGCCTCGATCCGGCGGGCGATGATGTCCTGGACGATCGTGTTGCCGGTCACGGAGCGATAGAGCCGGTGCAGCGACCGGACCGACATGCCGCACTCGCGAGCCAGCGATGACACGGTCAGCGGCCGGGAATACTCGTGGCGGATCGTGCGGATGGCCTTGCGGATGCCGGGGATGTCGCACTCCGGCAGGGTGGTGCGACGTTCGTGAAAGGACGGGTGCCCTTGTCGCGAATTGCTCCAGTCATATCCTCCACCGGACGAGCCGGCGGGCGCTTCGATCATGTCCGCGTCGTCGGCGGATCCTTCGTAGCAAGCTTCGAGTTTCATGGGTTTCGGGCACTGGGATTTCTCCAGTGGACCGTGCTTCCCTACCCGAATGAATGTCGCTTGGATACCTAGGTGAATACCTAGTAACTACTCAAATCACTGATTTCCAGTGAGATGAGGTTGTCGCAAAAGTGACAGAATCTCCGTCCGTGGGGCCCGTTACGGAGCCTCTGGCTCGCGTTTCATGTACTTTAGCACCGCTTCCGTGCGCGTCCGCACGTGGAGCTTCCGGTAGATGTTGCCGAGGTGGAAGCTGACCGTCTCCATCCGCACCCCGAGCTCATGGGCGATCTCCTTGTAGAGGTAGCCCTTGGCCAAGAGGTCCAGCGTTTCCTTCTCCCGCTGGGTGAGGTGGTAGTCCTCGCTCGGCGCCGCGACGGGGAGCTGGACGGGCAGTTGGAAGTGCTGCACCACCTTGCGGGCGATGCCGCTCGACATCGGCGAGCCGCCGGCCACGACGTCGTCGAGCGACTCCAGCAACTTCGCGTCGATGTCACGCTTGAGCACGTAGCCGGAAGCACCGGCGGCCAGTGCCTCGAAGACGCGGTCGGTGTCCTCGAACACGGTCACCATCAGGAACTGCGTGCTCGGGCACAGCGGCTTGATCTTGCGGAGAAGCTGGATGCCGGACAGTCCGGGCAACTGGATGTCCATGACACAGGCATCCGGCGGGGACTTCTGGAGGCCCTCCAGCGCGGTCTCGGCGCGGCCATAGCAGCCGGTGACGGTCCACTTGTCGGAAGCGGACAGCGTTTCGCGGAAGGACTCTCTCAACAGGGAGTCATCCTCGACGATGGCGATGGTGCGCTTGGCCTGAGTCATGCCCTCGGCAATGCCGGAACTTTGGGGAGCTGGCAACGGAAGATCGCGCGGGTGCCCTTTCCGGGAGACGATTCGATGACACAAGTGCCGCCGAGTTCGGTGAAACGCGCGGCCAGATTTGGCAGGCCATTGCCCTCGCGCGGGATCGCTGGATCGAAGCCCTCGCCGTGGTCGGCGATCTCCGCGACGAGTGCGCCGTGATCGAAGCGCAGGGTGAAGGTGGCCTCGCAAGGTCCCGCGTGCTTGAGGATGTTGTGCAGCGCCTCCTTCACTCCGAGCGCGAAGTGATGGCGGAAATCCGAGCGCAAGGTGATGCGCGGGAGATCGTCCGGGATCGAGATCCGCAGCCGCACCGGACTGTCGCGGAAGATTTCCTGGGCCACGGCGGAGAGGTGCGACGCCAAGTGATCGAGCGTGTCGTTCGAGGGATTCACCGCCCACACCAGCCCGTCCATCGCGGTGACCAGATCGCGCGCCGCGGACTCCAGCCGCACGACCTGCTGGCGCGCTTTCTCCGGATCGCCATCGATGGCGCGCCGCACGAATGACGCGGCGAGATTCAGCACCGTGACGCGCGTGCCCAGATCATCGTGCATGTCGCGGGCGATGCGCGCGCGGTCCCGCTCCACCGCATGCTGGAGCTTGATGGCCGCCAGGCGGTGACGGGTTCGGCGGCGATACGCGGCGAAGAAAAGCAAGCCGGTGGCCAGCACTCCGGCGGCGACGGCCAGCGGTATGAACCACTCGCGTTCCCAGATCGGGCGCTTGATCTCGAGAGGAAAGGCGAGGCTCGCCGTCGCCGGTTGCGGTTCCGATCCCACGGCGATCGCTTGGAAGGCATACTCGCCCGGCGGCACGTTCAGGTAGCTGGCACGCAGCGAGGCACCCGGAATGACGTTGAAGGCCTCCTTCCAGCTCAGCAGGAAGGTCTCGCCCCCCTTGGCCGGCTTCACACCGAGCTCCCGCGTGGAGGTCCACTGCGCGGAGTGCTGCTGTTCCGCATCGAGCAGCCCCAGCGAAGGTCCGCGCATTTGCATCACGCGGGCGATCGCCGGTTCGGTGCCGCGCCTTTCCCAGTGCAGTGGGACGCCGCCGATCTGGTTCATCCGCTCGCCCTGCTGGAAGCCGCCGTCCACCCACAGGTTCTTCTGCGGCGTGGAGGAGCGGGCCAGCGCGAGGTCGTCGATGACCCAGGTGCCGGTGGTATCGGGCGTGCCTGAGGAAACCGTCACGCGGACTTTCCGCGTGCCCTCGGGGATGAACAGCGGCTCGGTGCGCGGCACCATCGGCGAGCTCAGGGCATCGATCTGCCAGCCGACGCTCGACCCCGTGGTGGCGAAGATCCGCTGCGTGAGCAGGAGCCCTGTGGCATCAAGCATTTCCCACTCCATGGTCATGCCGCGTGCGGCGGGATGCCATTCGTCGCCGAGCCCCTCGAGCCGGCAGCGCACCGCCAGGGGGTCGGCATTCACGCCGGGCAAGAAGCTGAAGTCGAAGTCCAGGCGGTGCAGCCCGGGCCCGAGCACCAGCGGCTGGCCGGAGCGGGGCAAGACCATCGGCTGCTCACCCACCTGCACCTGCTGCAGCAGCATGCCCAGCGGAGGCACCTGGGGGGGGGTGCGGCGCAAAATCTCGTCCGAGCGTTTCTTTTCGTCCTCGCTGACGAAGCAGAAATCGTAAGTCGGGCGGGCGATGCTGCTGATGCGGACCTCGTCGATCAGTCCGGGGAAGAACTCCCGTGGGGAAGAGGTTCCCTGGCGGTTGCCGGTATTCCCGATAGCGAAGTCCGCGAGTTGCCGGCCGATGTCCGCGGTCAGGGTGCCTTGGCCGATCAAATTGGCGGCCTCGTCTCCCGCGCCGAGCCGGGTCCAGAAGAGTTTCAGGTTGTTCACCGCCGACTCGTGGCCGTCGTAAACCACCGCGGCATGGAACCAGTCGGTTGTGTTCACGGCATGCGGCCCGCTGGTGGGCAAGGTCGCCAGGCCACCGCCACGAACGTCGCTCCCGCTGATCGGCAGGAAACACAGGAAGCCCGGCTTTTCGACCCGGAAAATGAACACCCGGTTATCCGCCACCTCGTCGTCCATGCTGACGATGTCGAGCGCCAGCCCGGTGGCGTCTGCGGGCATCACGTTGAACTTCACCAAGGCCTCGATCGTGAAGGCCCCGTCGTTTCCCATGATCGGGAACGGTGGATCGACATTGTCCTTCGGTCCGCTGTCCAAGGCCTGCTTGGCCAGAAGGATCGGCCCGTAGTCGCGATCCCCCCCCGGCGATGGTTGGAACGAAATCGCCGCGCCGAAGCCCGGGAACGGCGGTTGACCCGCCTTCGCGCCATTGAGCAGGCCGAGCAGTGGCGAGGGGCTCACGCCATCGTCCTTGAACGGCGGGCCGGCTTCATCGAGGTGCCACAAGTGCAGCGTGTGCTCGTCTGCTTCGTACGGCTGGAAGGCCGCCACGGGCAGGGCCGCCGCCGTCATTCCCACCGCTGCCATGAGCTGAAGCACCCGCATTCGACCTCAACTGAACTGCCTGCCGAGCGCGTTGCAAGCTGCGAACATTGAACAGCTTGCCCTTTTCGTGGTCCTAACCATTAGATCCCCCATTACCGCACCTCCCCCCGAGATGACCGGACGACTGACATTCGATGCCCCAAGCTTCATTCATTGTGCCTGCCATTCTGGCGGGTGGCCTGTTTTTCGGGTGGATATTCGCACGCTGGCTGGAAAGACGGCTTGATCGCAGCCGCAACTCGAGTTCGGAGGAGTTGTTGGACGAACTCGAGACGGCCTGCACGCCGCGCCGCAGCTTTGAGATCCGGGTCCGGCCGGATCACTTGAAACCGTTCCTTTCCTGCGTGGCGGAGCAAGTCGAGAGCGGCTTCAGCGTGCGTCATGCCCGTCACCTGCTAGGACGGATCCTGTCGCTGCGCGATCACATGGTGCGCCACACCTGGTACTCGGTGAAGGTGAATGGCATCCGCACCAATCTCGATCTGCAATGGTCACGCGATTCGGACGGCCGGATCCGCCTGCTGGTGCTGGCCGTGCCCAAGATCATCCGCGAGCTGAAGAAGCAGGCCAAGGTGCCTGCCCCCGCGGCTCCGGCGCTGCCGCAGCGCGAGCCGGTCATCGAAGGGAGCCCGGTCCAATCGCCGGCCGGCGGTTGATCTGATCCCGCGTTGACGAGGGCGCGCCGCGTTTCCATGGTCTTGGACCATGGCTTCCATCGCATTCACGCAGCACCTCCAGACGCATGTGGATGCCCCGCGCTCGGTCGTTTCCGGTGGCACCGTGCGGGAGGCACTGGAGGAAGTATTGTCCGAGAACCCGCGGCTGCGCGGCTACGTGCTGGATGACGCCGGCGCGGTGCGGAAGCACATCGCCGTCTTCCTCGACGGGGAGTCGGTGAAGGACCGTGTCGGCCTGAGTGACCCGCTGCCGTCGGGTGGCGAGATTTTTGTGATGCAGGCTTTGTCCGGCGGCTGACCTCCCGTTCGTCGAAAGGAAGATCACCATGAAACCGCGAATTCACGTCGGCACCCGCAAGGGCCTCTTCGCGTTCGAGAAAACCAACGGCCACTGGACCCCGGCGGGCGAATGGTTTCTCGGCATCCATGTCCCGATGCTGCTCCACGATCGCCGGGATGGACTGCTTCACGCTGCCCTCGAGCACGGCCACTTCGGCACCAAGATGCACCGCTCCGCCGATGGCGGGGCCACGTGGGAAGAGATGGCCGGCGTCGTCTATCCGCCGAAACCGGATGACGTGCCGGAGATCCGCGACAACTTCCGCAATCTGGTCGTCCCGTGGTCGCTGGAAAAGGTGTGGTCGTTGGAAACCGGCGGCGTTGATCAGCCGGGCCTGCTGTGGTGTGGCACTATTCCCGGTGGCCTGTTTCGCTCCACCGACAGTGGCAGGACGTGGGAGCTTGTTCGCGGATTGTGGGACCGGCCCGAGCGCGCCGATTGGGGCGGGGGTGGCTACGATTTTCCCGGCATCCACTCGATCTGTGTCGATCCACGCAATTCCCAGCGCTTGGCGGTCGCCATTTCCTGCGGCGGCGTCTGGCTGACGGAGGATGGTGGCGAAACCTGGGAGCAAGGCGCCCACGGCATGACCTACGATTTCCTGCCGGCCGAGCAGGGCGGGGCCGAGCCGGACGGCCAGGACCCGCACCGCATGGTGATGTGTCCCACGGTGCCGGATCGCTGCTGGGTGCAGCACCATTGCAGCATCTACCGCTCCGATGGGGCGGGCCGCGGTTGGCAGGAGATTCCCGGCGTGAAGCCGTCCGGCTTCGGGTTCGCCGTCGCCGTGCATCCCAAGGAGCCGGACACCGCGTGGTTCGTGCCGGCACGCAAGGACGAGTTCCGCTATCCGGTCGATGGCGAACTCGTTGTCACCCGCACCCGCGACGGCGGCAAATCCTTTGAGGTCCTCAGCAAGGGCCTCCCCCCCTCGCCATGCTACGACCTGATCTATCGCCACGGTCTCGACATCGACGCCAGTGGTGACGTGCTGGTGATGGGATCCACCACCGGCGCGCTGTGGGTCAGCGAGGACCAGGGGGATTCGTGGGAGCTGCTCACGGCGCACTTGCCGCCGGTTTACTGCGTGCGCTTCGCCTGAGGCCCGCGATTTGCTAGAGAGTTCTCATGTCCGACGATCCCCGCTTCATGCGCCGCGCCATTGAGCTTGCCCGGATGGGCATGAAAACCCGTGCGGGCGGCCCCTTTGGAGCGGTGGTGGTCAAGGATGGCGAAATCATCGGGGAGGGTCACAACCGTGTGCTCGCCACCAATGATCCGACGGCCCATGGCGAGGTCGTGGCCATTCGCGAGGCTTGTGCCCGGCTCGGCACGTTCAGTCTGGCGGGCTGCGAGATCCACACGACCGGCGAGCCCTGCCCGATGTGCCTCGGGGCGATCCATTGGGCACGGATCGGCCGCATCTACTATGGATTTAGTATTTCCGACGCTGCGACCATCGGCTTCGACGATCGCGAGTTCTACCGCCAGTTCTCGTTGCCGCTGGAAGAGCGGGACGTGGCGATTACCGAGTCGCCAGGTCAGGAAGCAAAGGTGCTATTGGCCGAATACCTTTCACTGCCGGACCGGGTGGCCTACTGAAGAGTTCGAACGCACGAAGGTCCCGCCGAAGTGCTTCGACGAGACCTTTGCAAGAATGATCCGAATCCAGCGAACAAGGGCTTCGGCACTCAGTTGCGGCGCCGGCGCACGAGCGCAAGACCTCCAAGCACGCCGAGCAGCGCGGTGGAGGGCTCGGGAACGATTGCCAATCCAGTGAAGGTCAGACCCGGAGTATTACCGACCGCCCCGACCAGATTGCTGATACCAGTGGTGAGATTGATCGTATACAAGTTGGTGACGCCGGCAACGTTGGCCAACGCGTAGCCGGTGTTTGTCAGGTCGATGTCAAAGCCGCTGCCTGTGGGTGTGAAGCCCAGGCCGAAGGCACTGACCGCCACCCCGTTCCCGAACGTTCCGGCAGGTGTGGTGTGCGAATTGAGGAAACCATCCGAGGAAAGCGTGTACAAAACCGCGGACCCGGGATTGTCGCCCGGATTCGTGTATCCTGCGCCCAGCACCGTGATGCCCGCACGAGCGCCTCCCAACGAATCGGTGAAGGTGAATCCGCCGTCCACCAGGACACCGCCGGGATTCGTCACCGTCTGCGGCAAGGAGGCAACATCCGGCTGGATACGGTAGTTGTTGGCCCCGCCATTGGAAATCACCCGGACCCGGTCGGCGAACGGATTGAAGTCGAACGCGTTCACCGAGCCCGTGATCGGGTTGGTGTTTGGCGTCCAGGCGCTGGTGCTTGTGCCGTTCGCAGTGTTGATCCGGGATCCAGCGCCGCTGCCGGTGATCCCGTAGAGCGCGCCGTTTGCCCCGTAGATGTCAACATCGACGTAGCCTGTGGCGGCACCGGAGGTACCCACCTGGCTCACCGCTCCGGGAGCGGCCGAGTCAAAGGAGTAGAAGCTGTTGTCGCTGCCGATCGTGTAGATCGTGACCGCGTTGGCAGAAGAAACGAACAGGCCGAAGGCGATCGCCGGGAGGGAAAATGAGAGAGAGGACATGTTGATTTTTTGGTTAGGTAGCCGCGATTGAACCAGACTCGTGGATCTTCCCACCAAATCGATGGGGGCAAATCCCCTTTCTAGACCGTTTTCGGATACCCCTATTCGGTGGCCTCGAGCTGCCCCGCTCCTGAGCCGCGACGATCATCGGGGTAACGTTTCATGGCACCGGCTCGGGAGCCGCCGGGAATCAGCGGGGTCATTTACGGTGAGGAGTATGCGACCTCCGATCTCGGTTCCTGGCTGCCGATTCCCGACACCGGCAGCGGTGGAAGCCACGTCTTTGCCGTTCCGATGGCGGGCAAGGAAGCGCTTTTCATCCGGCTGGTGGTGATCGCCGAATAGTCAGTCGAGACGCCGTCGAGGAGGCCCTCAGTCAGTCCCGGCCCGATACACCGCCAGGGCTCCGCAAAGGTCGCCGAGGGCGCAGCCGACGGACTTGAAGAGGGTGATCTCTTCTTCCGAGGTTCGGCCGGGAACGGTGCCACGGCAGAGGTCGGCGAGTTCACCCGTCACTTGCTCTTGGGAGAAGACGCCTTCGGCGATCGGCACGAGGATCTCGCCCGCTTCGCGAAAGCAGTTCGCGCGGGTGTCCACGTACACCTTCGAGCGCGTCACCAGTTCCGTATCGCACTCGCGTTTGTCGGCGTGATGATTGCCCAGGAAATCGGTGTGGGTGCCGGGCTTCACCCAGGCACCGCGGACGAGGATATCGGGACTGCCAGTGGCGGCGACGATGACGTCCGCTTCGCCGCATGCGGCTTGGATGTCTTCGGCGACGTCGAAGCTGATGCCGGGATATTCGGCGGCCGCGGCGGAGATCAAAGCGCGGGCCTTGTCCGGATCCCTGCCCCATACCAGTACGCGCTGGATCGCGCGCACGCTCGCATGGGCACGGATGAGGTAGGGTGCAAGCCGGCCCGTTCCTAACAGGAAGAGAGTAATGGCATCCTTGCGCGCGAGAAAGTCCGCCGCCAGCGCCGAGACACCGGCCGTCCGCCAGTAGGTCACGCTTGCGCCATCGACGAGTGCCAGCGGCACGCCATTCGCGCGATCGAAGATGAGGATCTTCGAATAGAGCGAGCGAAAGGGCGCTTGGTTCTGCGGAAAGTAGGTGAACGCCTTGAGCGCGATCACCTGGTCGTTCCACGACGGCAGCATCGCGAACGCTTCATGCCCCGGTGAGGACGGATCGAGCAGCATCACCTGCCGCGGCGGCATGGTGTAGTCGCCGGCGAAGGCTTCGCGCAGCGCTCTGATAAAGTCCGGATACCGCAGCGCGGCGTGAACCTGCTCTTCCTCGAGGATTTTCATGAAGCCGTGGTCAGAAGATTCCGAAGAACCACTTCTTCTTCGCGCTGCGCTTGTATTCGCCGTCGCCGACGGAGAGGACCTTCACCTCCACCTCGGCCAGCCCTTGGTCCCTGAAGCCGATCTTTTTCGCGGCGCGAGGCGAGAGATCGATGATGCGGTCGCCGATGAAGGGGCCGCGGTCATTGACCCGGCATTTCACCGACTTGCCATTCTCAATGTTGGTGACCTGCACCATGCAGGGCAGGGGCAGGGTCTTGTGCGCGGCGATCAGGTGCCACGGCATGACCTTTTCACCGAGCGAGGTTTGGCCGCGCTTGAGGCCGAAGAAGCTGGACTCATTGTACCAGGAGGCGGTGCCGCTTTCGACGTGGTGGATCGCTTGGTCCACGTCCATCGGGTGATAGGTCTGCCCGCGGACGTGGTACGACTTGGTCTGATAGCCCCGGTAATCGCCACCCGGATAGGCGCAGGAGGCCAGTAGCAAAAATGGCAAAAGCCGGAGAAGAGGTCCGCGGCCTTCGTTCGGGCCGGCATCGGACTTCCTCCGGCGTGGCAAGGCGGGCATTACTTATCGCGCTCGCGGATCATCGGCAGGGTGCGGGCGACCTGCTCCTTCATTTCCTTGCCCGGCTTGAACTTGACGACGGCGCGGGCGGGGATCGGCACATCCTTGTCCGGATCCTTCGGGTTACGGCCGATCTTGGCCTTGGTCTCCTTCACCTGGAAGGCGCCGAAATTCCGCATCACCACGGTGTCGCCGTTGGAGAGGGAATCGGTGATGGAATCGAGGGTCTTCTGGATCACGTCGAACACCTGCTGTTGGGTGAGGCCGGTTTCGTTGGAGATTTTGATGACGAGCTCGCGTTTGGTGATGGTTGCCATGGCTTTACGGGTGAAATGGTTCTGCGTGCAGCGGGGGGATTGGACACCACAGAGGGCGGTGTTTGTCCCGCGAAAAAGTGCGAAAAATCATGCTGGATCCATGCCAGCGCCGTTTGAATCACCGCTGACCGCTGCCGTGGTCTTGAAATGCAGCTTTGCGACCTTGCCAAGCGCCTCCATTCCGTGCTTGGCGACGACCTGCTTGGCGGCCTCGATTACCGCGGCGGAAGCTCCCAATGGTAGCACAATACCTCCCGCGGAGGAAGTCTTGTCCATCCACTCCACGAAACGCTCGCGAGCGAGGATGGATGCGGCGGCCACGGCGATGTCCGATTCTCCCTTGGTCCGCTGGTCGAGCTGGATGGATATATTTTGCTGCTTGAGCGCGCGTGCCAGCACGTCGGGCCGGGCGAATTGGTCGCTCAGGGCGCGCGGGCAGGCCGGCCGCTGGGCTGCAAGATTTGCAATGACCTTGGCATGGCCCCAGGCGAGCAGGCGGTTGAGATTGCCGAACGAGGCGAACATCCCGTTGTAGCGTTCCGGGCCGATCGCCACGACCGAGGTCGCGACGCCCGGCACCTCGCGGATCTTCGCGGCGAGGTCGCGGATGCGTTTTGCGCTGGAGATCCGCTTCGAATCCATCACCCCCGCGGCCATCAGTGCCCGGACGACGGTCGTATCGGTATAGACCCCGGCGATGACCAGCGGGCCGAAGTAATCGCCCTTGCCGCTTTCATCGATGCCGAAGTGCGGCGCGAACATCTCGGGATCCAACTCTTCCTCGTAGCCTAACCGGGCCTCGCCGAGCACCTCGGGCTCCAAGATGAAGCGAATGAAGTCCTCGGTTTCCTTGCCCTGCACCAGCACCTTCGGGCCCTTCTCGTAGACGGACACGTTCAGCTTGCCCTTCTTCGCGGCGAAGAGCGTGTAGGGCTTGGCCTCGAACTCATAGCCGCGCTCCTCCAACACCTCCCGCAGGCGGGCGGCCTGGGCGGTGGTGAGCGGTGCGGTGTGGGAGGTCAGGGACACGCCGCAAGGGAACGGTCGCAGTGCGGTGAAGGCCAAGGATTTTCGCATCTTCATGGGGGCGGGAGAAACGAACGCGAAGGATTTTTTAAACCCATTCCGCGGGAACTGACATCCAGTGGAGTGAAGTGCCTCTCCCGCCAGGGAGGTTGCAACCCAAGGCAACCGGCACCGACCCGCCACTAATAACCCATGAAACTCCTTCGATCCCTTGTTGCGCTGGGGCTTTCCTCCAGCGCGGCCTTTGCCCTAACCACGCAGAACTACGCCGATGCCACCGCTGAGGTGGGGTTGGCGAGTTCGCAGCCCCACCTCGACATCACCTCGGTCGATGTGACCGTCGATGCCACCGGCGCGGATATCACGTTCAAGATCAACCTGACTGGTAGCCCGATAGCCACCAATTGGGGCAATTACATGATCGGCATCCGCTCGAATCCCGGCGGGGCGATCACCGGCAACGGATGGGGCCGACCCATCCACATGGCCGGCGGAATGACGCACTGGGTGGCCTCTTGGGTTAACGACGGCGGACCATCGGGAGCTGCCGGCCAAGTCTGGACCTACGCCACGAACTGGGCCAACACGGCGACGCCGACAGTCACCCGCGACGCGACTGGCGTGACGATCACCACCACGACCGCGGCACTCGGACTCTCGCCGGGAGAAACGTTCTCCTTCGATGTTTATTCGAGCGGCGCGAACGGCGGTCCCAGTGCCGTGGATGCGCTTTCCGCTGCGACCACCTCCATCAACGACTGGCCCGGACCTTTCCCACCAATATCGTCGCCGGCACGCCTAATCCGGCAAAGACCTTCGTCATGCCCGGCACCGCGGACTATGCGACGTGGATCGCCGACTTCGGCCTCACGGGGAATGATGCGCTTGCCTCGACCGACTACGATCAGGACGACCTGACCAACCAGCAGGAGTTCGATCTCGACCTCGGCCTCAATCCGACGTTTCAGGACACGGATTTCGACGGTCTTTGGGACGGCTGGGAAACGCTCGATGGTATCTATGATGGTCCCGAGGATACGGGCACGAACCCCATGGTCGTTGATTCGGATGGTGACGGCGTCTCCGACGGGGAAGAAGTCGATCCCACCATCGAAGGAGCCTACCAGCAGAACCCGAACCGCTTCAACCACGCCAAGATGGTGGTGCCGGGCACCTTCAACACTCCCGGCACTTGGGATGCTACCGGGGTCAGCGATCCGACGAACGAGATGACCCGCGTCGGAACCGATCTGACCCAGCAATATCAGTGGGCACTCGACTACCACTTCACCGTGCCGAAAGCCCAGATCACCTACAAGTTCGCTGCGGGATCCTGGACGCGGAACTGGGGCGCCAGCGGCACGGCCGGCGTGGCAGCGGCGAACGGCGGCGAGATCAATCGCATCGTCACCGCCAGCGGCATCCATCGCTTCACCTTCGACACGAACTCCCTGGCTCCCACTTACACGTTGACCCGGCCGAACTTCGCCGATGCGACGGCTTACCTCGCGGCCTACGGCTTGATCGCGGGTGCAGACGAGGATGAGGACAACGTGAACAACGAAGCCGAGTTCACCGCCAATACCGACCCGCGCAACAAGGACACCGATGACGATGGCCTGGACGACGATGTGGACCCCGATCCGCTGGTGCCTGCGCCGGAGTCGCGCGAGGTGGTCTTCCAAGTGAACATGAGCGTGGCGATCAGCAACGGCGACTTCGAGCTTGGTGATACAGTGCGCGTTATCGGTCAGTTCAATGGCTGGAACACAACCACCGGCGTGGTCCTGGAAGATCCCGACAGCGACGGCATTTACACCGGCCCCTATCAGGCGGTGGGCTTCGAGGGCGTCGCCTTCGGCACCTACAAGTTCTTCATCGATGGCGGCCCGAACTTCGGCTACGAGCAGGGTGCGGATCGCAATTTCAACCTTGGCCCGGATGGGGTTCAGCAAGAGTTGGCGGTCGTCTATTTCAGCCATGTGGGCCCTCCTGCGTGGTTCAACGCCTGGATCGCCACCTTCATCGGACTCTCCGATTCTTCCCGTGGCGGTGATCCCGATGGAGACGGCATGACGAATGAGGATGAGTTCCTCTTCGGCACCTCGCCGGCCAGCGGGGCGGAGCGTCCGATCTCCGCGACTCGCACCCAGACGGGCTTGCGGCTGACGTGGCTCGAGCGCGAGACCGGTGCCACCTACGCGTTGCAGGAGAATCCCGACCTCGCAGGGGTTTGGGATCCCAGCACCGTCGTTCCGGCCAACGCTACGGATCAATCCGGCGTGCCCGCCGACTACGATCGCGTGGAAGCGTTGGTGCCGGTCGGCAGTGGCGCGAACTTCTTCCGCGTGAGCGGCAGCGAGGACAACTGATTTACCCCTGGCGAACCCTCCCTTGCCCCGTCCGCTTCCCCAGCGGACGGGGTTTCGCGTTTTTCCTTCAGGCGAAGATTTCCTTCACCACGCGCGAGGGCTTGGTGACGTTCGACAAGCGCTGGTCGAGTCCTTGGAAGGGATAGGTCAGCCGCTTGTGGTCGAAGCCTAACAGGGTCATCAGCGTCGCGTGGAAATCGTGGGCGCTGACCTTGTCGATGATTGCGTCGTAGCCGACCGGATCGGTCTCGCCGTAGGAGAAGCCGCGCTTCACCCCGCCGCCGGCGGCCCACAGCGTGTACGCACCGGTGTGGTGGTCGCGACCGACGTAGGGCATTTCGACGCCACCGCGGTTCTCACGCATCGGGGTGCGGCCGAATTCGCCGCTCCAGATGACGAGTGTCTCGTCTAACAGCCCGCGCTGCTTGAGGTCGTTGAGCAGCGCGGCGATCGGTTGGTCGATCTGATTGCACTTGTCGACGAAGCCTTGCTTAAGGTCGGTGCCCTTGTCGGTGCCATGCGAGTCCCAACCCCAATCGAAGAGCTGGATGAAGCGGACGCCGCGCTCGGCCAGACGACGGGCGAGCAGGCAGTTGTTCGCAAAAGACTCCTGCCCCGGGCGGGTGCCGTAGAGCTTGTGGATCGTTTCCGGTTCCTGCTTCAGGTCGAAGGCGTCCGATGCGTGGATCTGCATGCGGAATGCCATTTCATACTGGGCGATGCGGGTGACGGTCTCGGGGTCGCCGAAGTCGGTGGCCACGCGTTGGTTCAGGTCATTGAGCGCATCCAGCGTGCGGCGGCGCAATGCCTGCGAGACGCCGTCGGGATTCTTCAGGTATAGCACGGGCTCGCCTTGGGAGCGGCACTGCACGCCCTGATAGACGCTGGGCAGATAGCCTGAGCCCCACACGGATTTGCCCGCGTCCGGGTTCTTGCCGCCGGAGGTGAGCACGATGAAGCCCGGCAAGTTTGAGTTCTCCGAGCCGAGACCATAGGTCGCCCATGCGCCAGCAGAGGGCGAGCCCGGGAGCTGGCTGCCGGTGTGCATCAGGAGCTGCGCCGGGCCATGGTTGAACTGGTCCGTCCACATCGACTTGATGAAGCAGACCTCATCGATCACCTGCTCGAACTTCGGCAGGCGGTCGGAGATCCACTGGCGGCTCTCGCCTGCCTGGTGGAAAGGGAACTGCGAGCCGAGCATCTTCGGCACGCCCTGGATGAAGGCGAACTGCTTGCCTTCAATGTACTCCTTCGGGCAGTCCTTGCCATCGAGCTTGGCGAGCTCCGGCTTGTAGTCGAAGAGTTCAAGCTGGCTCGGCGAGCCGGCCATGTGGAGGTAGATCACCCGCTTCGCCTTCGGCGCGAAGTGCGAGAGATCCGGCCGCAAGGGGTCCGCGGGATCCTTCTTCAGTGCCGCTCCGTAGCCCTGCGAGCCGAGCCAAATCCCGCCGAGGCCGATCGAGCAGTTCTGCAGGAAATGCCGCCGGGTGACGTGCCGCGCGCGGTCGAGGTGGAGTTCTTGGAAAACGTTCATCGGGTCAGGGCGAGGTCGGAGTTGAGCAGCGTGTTGGCGACGAGCACCATCGCAGCTTCCTCGGGTGTGGCGCCGAGCTTGGCGGATTCGGCCGGGGCTTTCTCGTAGTCCCCCTTGGCGTCGGCGTGAAGTTTCGCGAGCGTGGCGATCACCGGCTGAGGCGCGTCTTGAAGCGTCAGCATCTTGTAACCCCGTGCCAGACGTTCCTCGACACTCGCGCCTTCCATTCGCTTCGCGAAGGCCTGCGCGAGTTCGATGTGAGCGGGGTCGTTCAGCGTTACCAGTGCTTGCAGCGGCGTGTTGGTGGAAATGCGGCGGGCCGAGCAGGCGTCGCGGGTCGGCGCGTCGAAGGTGAGGAAGGCCGGGTAGCCGCTGGTGCGCTTCGAGTACGTGTAGAGTGCGCGGCGGTAGCGATCCTCGCCTTGTGAGGTGTCCCACTTGGCACCGCTGTAAACCGACTTCCACACGCCTTCCGGCTGCGGCGGATAGACCGGCTTGCCGAATTGCTTGCGCGACAACAAACCGGAAACGAGCAGTGCCTGATCGCGCACCATTTCCGCCGTCAGTCGTTGGCGCGGGCCGCGGGAGGCGAGTTGATTCTTCGGGTCATGCTCAAGCACCTTCGGCGTCGCCTTCGACGACTGCCGGTACGATGCGGATAGTACTAGCTCCCGCAGGAAGGGCTTGAGGTGCCACTGATGGTGATCGCGAAGACGCAGCGCGAGGTGATCTAGCAGCGGCTGGTTCGCAGGCGGCAAGCCGGAGCTGCCGAAGTCTTCCTGGGTTTCCACGATGCCGATGCCGAAAAGTTCGGCCCACAGGCGGTTCGCCATCACGCGGGCGGCGAGCGGATTCTCCGGCCCGGTGAGCCACTTGGCCATGTCGAGACGCGTCAGGCGGCCGTTTTTCTTCTTGGCGCCGCCGGTGAGGCCGGGGATGGCCGGCTGGACTGACTTGTCCTTGGTCATGCGGTTGCCGCGGAGGAAGACGCGGGTGTCGCGTGTGGCGTCCGGCAGGCGCTCCTGCATCACCGGCATCATGATGCCAGGGATGGCGCCGTAGGCCTGCTTGAGTTGGCCGTGGGCGATCCACGCGGCGGCCCGCTCCGGGCTCATCACGTATTGGGTCAGCCGGTCATCTGGAGAAACGGCGAGGCGGAATTTCCGCATCACGCAGCCCTGCGTCTCGTTGCAGGTCACGCCATGCTTGAGGCGGATCTCGAAGCGAGAGCCCGGCGGCGAATCCTCGACCTTTTCCGCCACGAACCAGCCGGTGCGCGGACCCCGCAGCACCGGGTAATCGCCGAAACCGCCGCCGCCCTGGACCACTCCATGTTGGTCGAATGGGCCGGCGATGAAATCGCAGACGACTTCCTTCAGCTTCACCGGCTGGCGGGCGCCGTCAGCGAGGATTCGGTCGATCTCCAGCTTGGTGACCACCGCGCCGTGCTCGCTCCACTTCGCCGGGTCATCGCTCATCGGCAGGATGTCGAGCCGCAACACGCCCAGCTTTGACGCCGGTGTGGTGACGGTGAAAACGGTGGCGGTCGGGTTGGTCCCACTGGCGAGGAACACGCCATCGGCTTGCTGCTCGAGCTTGCCGGTGGCGGCAGATGCCACGGCGGAGTCGGACTTCACCGTCTGCCAACCGCTGATTTCCTTGGCGAGGGACAGCACCGCTTGATTGAGGACGTCGCGGTCGTGCTGAATCTCCTTTTCCACGCGCTGTGACTCTGCCTGCTGGTCCGGATTGTTCGTGGCCTTGGTCTTGGGAAACTCGTTGTTCAGGTCGCTGTCCTCGCTGTTGTCGAAGAACGCCATGAACTTGTAGTAATCGTCGTGAGGAAACGGGTCGTACGGGTGCGAGTGGCACTGGGTGCAGCCGAAGGTCGTGGCATTCCACGCGGTCCACGTCGTGTTGACCCGGTCCATCACGGCAGCGACGCGATACTCCTCGTCATCGGTGCCGCCTTCGGTGTTGTTCTGGGTGTTGCGATGGAAAGCCGCCGCGATCAGATCGCCAGGCTCGGGCTTCTCTAACAAATCACCCGCGAGCTGTTTGCGAGTGAACTCGTCGAAGGGCATGTCCGCGTTCAGCGCCCGGATGACCCAGTCGCGGAAGGGCCAGATGTCGCGGTGCGGGTCCTTCTCGAAGCCCGTGGTGTCGGAGTAGCGCGCGAGATCGAGCCACATCGCGGCCCAGCGCTCGCCGAACTGGGGCGACGCGAGCAGGCGGTCCACCGCGGCCACCATGGCGGGTTTTGGATTGGCGGCGACGGCCTGCCGGAAAGCTTCCCACTCCTCGAGCGTCGGCGGCAGGCCGGTGAGGTCGAGCGTCACGCGCCGGAACCACTCGGCCGGCGGGGCTTCGGGCATCGGGGAAAGATCTTCCGCCTCCAGCTTAGCGAGGACGTGGCGATCGAGGCCGATCTGCGGCCACTCCGCGTTCTTCAGAACGGGGGCCGGCGGCTCGACCGGCTTTTGGAATGACCAGTGCTCGCCCCACTTCGCGCCTTCCTTGATCCAGCGCTCGAGGGTGTCGATTTGCGCCGGTTCCAAGCCATTGGGATGCTCCTCAGGCGGTGGCATCTTCTCGTCCGGATCGGAGCTCTTGATGCGCCGCATCAATTCCGACGCCGCCGGGTCGCCGGGAACCACGATCGTTTTGCCGGACTCGCCTTTGCCGAGCGCTTCCTCGCGATAAATGAACGAGGTTTCGCCGGCCTGCTTCACGCCGCCATGGCAGGTCGTGCAGTTCTTGGTGAGGATTGGCCGGACGTCGCGGTTAAAATCGACCGGCTCCTCCGCGGCGAGCGGGAGGGTCAGCGGGGCTAGGACGAGCAGGTGGAGACGCATCAGGTAGCGGGAATATACGACGAAGGTGGCGGATCTTTCACCTCCCTCGACTTGGACGAACAGGATAATACTTGTGGATTATGGGCGCAAATCCCCCGTAAGGGTCGGTGGTGAGCGGCCACCATTGGAAAATCTGGGCGCAGCAGGTCCACACCCCGCTGGGTTCGCTGGTGGAGGTTGGAGAGGTCGTCCACTCCAGCGGGCGGATGTCGCGTTTCCGCTATCTGCGACGCTACGCGCTGATCGTCATCACCCGCGGCGAGGGCCACTACGAGGACGAATCCGGCCGGGAGCGCAGTCTTTCGGCCGGCGACTGGATCCTTGTTTTCCCGGAAATCGGCCATTGCTACCGCCCGGACCGGCCGGGCGGCTGGGATGAGGTTTACGTGATGTTTGAGGGGCCGGTCTTCGAAGCGTGGCGGATGCATGGCCAGCTCGATCCCGAGCGTCCGACCGGTCGCCTGGCGGACCCGGAAAGCTGGCTCGCGGAGTTCAAGCGCGAGATGCTGGAGGAAAATTCCGGCAGCCTGTTGCGGCTTTGTGCCTTCCAGAAGCTGTTGGCTGCGGCCTTGGAGGGCGGTGGCGACGCCTCCGGGGCGACGAACTCGGCCCCGGCATGGTTTGCCGATGCCTGCCGGCTGCTATCGCGGCCGGAAGCGGATGCCGCCCAAGCCGCGCACGACCTCGGGATGAACTACGAAACCTTTCGTAGGAAGTTCAAGGCGCACGCTGGCGTCGCGCCGCATCGCTACCACCGCCATCAGCTCGTGAATGTGGCGGCCCGGATGCTCGACTCCACCGATCTCAAATCCGCGGAGATTGCCCGCACGCTCGGCTTCAGCGACGAGGCGTATTTCTCCCGCGTCTTCAAGCAGGTCACCGGCCGCTCGCCGCGGCAGTACCGGACGCGCCAGGAGGCACGGTGAAATCGACAGCGTCGGGATGTTGATCGCCTGACGGCAAGGGTACCCGCCAAGAAAAACGGCCGGAACCCCGAGGGTTCCGGCCGTGGCAGAAAAGGCGGCGTTTTCTCTCAGTCCGTTTGGATTTGGGCGGTACGGGCGTTGAGTTCCTCGACGGTCTTGCGGAGGCTGTCGATCTCCGTCGCCTTCGCGGCGATCTGCTGCTTGAGCGCGTCGCGATTGGTCAAGGCGGTGGTGAGCTCGCCTTTCACCGAAGCCAACTCCTTCTGGAGGGCAAACTGGGCGTCTTCCGCACGCTTGCGCGCGACATTTGCCTCGCGGATGGCGGCGGTAGCGAGTTCCGACTGTTCCTTGGCAGCCTTGATCTCGGCGGCAAGCGGTCCAACCGTATGGCGGAGCTGGGCGGCTTCCTTCTGGAGTTGCGCGAGCGTGTCCTTCGTCGCGGAGAGTTCGCCGCGGGCATCGTCGCGTTCCTTCGCGATCGTGGTGGTCGCCTTCTTCAGCCCTTCGGCTTCGGTGCGGACCGCCACGATGGCCTTTTCGTTTTCGGCCAGCTTGGCGGCGAGTTCGCTGCGCTCGCGGATCACCTTGGCGAGTTCCTCGGTCTTCGACTTCACGTCGGAGGTGAGCTTCGCAAAAGCCTGCTTGAGGCTGGAGAGAGCATTTTCGCTCATGGAGAGCTGTTGCTTCGTGCCGGCATGCGCCTTGCCTTCGATTTCGCAGCGCTTGGCGAGATCCGCATTGGCGGCCTTCAGGGTCTCCGCCTCTTTCTTCAGTGCAACTCGCTCGGCCGGGGCTTGGAGTTCGCTGCGGACTTCGGCGAGACCGCCCTTGAGCGCGGAGAATTCCTTCATGGCGGCGCCCATCTCGTCGCGGAAGGTCGCGAGCTTCGCGTAGGCCTCTTCGCCTGCGCCGAGCTTCTTCTCGAGCACGCCCGCCTTGTCCTTCCATTGGGAGATCTCCTGATTGGAAGAGCCGAGCTGTTGCTTCAGACCGGCGAGCTGCTGCTCGAGCTGTTGCTTCGCCTCGCGCAGGGCGGTGGCTTCGGTCCGCGCGGCATCACGCTGGGCGGCCGTATCGGCCGCTTCCTTGCGAGCGTTGTGGATCGTCTTGTTGATCGTTTCGAGGTTCTTCTGAAGGCCGGCGAGTGCGTCGGCCTCGGAAACGGCGGCGGTGGGGGCCGGTGCGGTCTGCGTAGAAGCGGGTGCGTTCTCCGCCCTGACAAGCGGGCTGGCAGCGACCACGAGGGTGAGCCAGATGGGTGCAGTGGTGCGTTTCATTGATTCCAAGGTTTGGGTCGCAGGAAACATTTCCCGCAACCTTGAGACCTACTTAATCAACAAATTGCGGTAATCAATCAAACTTCATACTAAATGTGCCTGAAGGAGCTCGGTGGTGCATCATGCACGAGATTGGGAGGATTTCCTTCCAAGCAGGAATTCCGGCCGTGACTCCAGATTTCCCCAGCAATGACGCTGGAATCTCACTCCTTCGGAGCCACCCGTTTCCAGAACTCGTCGAAGACGATGGCATCGAAGAAGGCGGTGACGGTGACAATCTTGCCATCTTTGATCTCCATGAACCATGCATAGGTATTGCGATACGGCTTGCCGTCGCGGGCGGTGGCTTCTCCATCGAACAGGGCGATCACCGTGTCGCCGTCGCAGTGGAGGCTTCGCACCGTGGGGACGAGCGGCTTCGTCACGCGCGCATTGAAGGGCCTGATCACGGTGCTCAGGAACTCCTCGCGGGTCGCGTATTTCTTGGCGACGACGGAATTTCCCGTGATCGTCCACGTGGCGTCTTCGGCGAGCAGTTCGAAGGGCCCTCCGGTTCCGGCGCGCCAACGGTCGAAGCTTTCACGGATCAACTGCTTGTTGGCTTCGGGGGCGCTCGGTGTCTTTTCCGCAGCGTTCATGGCAGAGGTTCCTGCGAGCCATCCGATGGCAAGGGCCAGGGCGAAGGAAAGGAACTTTGGTTGGAATTTCATGGTGCGACCGGGGTGGAGAAATGCGTCTGTTAGAACCGGATTACGGCCCGGCCGACGATGTCGCCGGTTCTCAGCAGCTCGAGGTTCTCGTTCGCGTCCTGAAGGGTGATCGACTTGACGGTGTGCTTGATCTTTCCCTGCGCCGCGAGCGCCATGATCTCGCTGAGGTCGTTGTAGTTTCCCCAGAAAGACCCGTGGTAGGTGTACTCGCGGGCCACGAACGGAAACAGCGGGATATCGATCTGGTCTCCCACGAGACCGACGGAGGAGTAGTGTCCGCCGACGGCCAGCAGCTCGAATCCCATGCGGATCATCTCAGGCGCACCCGCGCAGTCGATGACCGCGTCGAGGTCGCCTTTGCCGACGGCGTTGTTGAGTTCCTTGCGGATGTCGGCGGTGGATTTTCCCTTGGTGCTGATGACGTGGTCCGCACCGTATTCGGCGGCGACCGCGAGCTTGTCGGGATGACGGGCGAAGGCCACGACCGTGGCACCCCCTCCCAGCAGCTTCGCATACTGGACGGCGTAGGCACCCAAACCACCGACGCCGACAACACCCAGCACCCGGTTGGGTCCCAGGGCACCGGCATTGCGCAGCTTCTTGATGCCGCGGTAGGGAGTCAGTCCAGCGTCGGTGAGCGGCGCCAGTTCCTCGGCCTTCAGGCTCTTGTCCACCTTGATGAGGTAGCGGGAGGGAACGGGCACAAATTCCGAATAGCCGCCGTAGGGGCCGAAGCCGGGCCACTGTCCGTGGCTGCAGATCTGGGTGTTGCCCTCCTGGCAGTGGCGGCAGGTGCCATCGCCCCAGCCGCCGACCACGACGACCTGGTCGCCTTCCTCAAATCCGGCGGACTTCGGCACGAGGCTGCCGATCTTGTGGACGATGCCCGCGATCTCGTGACCGGGGGTCAGCGGAAACTTCGATTCCGCATACTTGCGGAAGTAGCCATCGAGGAGCTGCACGTCCGTGCGGCACATGCCTGCGGCTTTCACTTGGACGAGAATCTCGTCGGCTTTGATCTCGGGCACCGGCACCTCCTCGAGGATCAGGGGCTTGTGGAATTCATGCATGCGAGCGGCCAACATAACTAAGGTCCTTTCTTTTCTGGTGGGGATTGGATGGCGGCATCATTGCCGCCGGTCAGTGAAACGAGATCCCGGAAGAAAAGGGACAAACGCCGGTGAGATTTTTTTGGTCGGGACGCGTGGTACCGGTCTCGCGAAAATCGATCGGCCTTTTTTGACGCGCGATCTCGTTATCCACCTGGAGGCCTGGTCTTGTCCGATTGGCTATCCAGTTGCCATCGAGAACGATTTCATCGAAAGACGTAAGCGGTTGAGATGAACTCTTCTCCCGATCCGGTCATCGCCCTCTTCAACGAGGCGCTCGGCCTCGCGCCCGAAGAGCGGGTCCGCTATCTGGACCACGCCTGCGGGGGCGATGCAGCCTTGCGCGAGCGGGTGAAAAGCCTGCTGCTAGCCCACGACCGCGCGGGCGATTTCATGGGTGAGCCGGTGGCGATCCTCCAGCAGGGCACCGCGAGCGAGCCCGCCGGGGAGGCTGCGGGCGACCGGATCGGCCCTTACAAACTGCTTCAGCAGATCGGCGAGGGAGGCTGTGGCGTCGTTTTCATGGCAGAGCAGGAGGAGCCGATCCGCCGCCGCGTGGCGCTCAAGCTGGTCAAGCCCGGCATGGATACGAAGAGCGTGATCACCCGCTTTGAGGCGGAGCGGCAGGCGCTCGCGATGATGGATCATCCCAATATCGCCAAGGTCTTCGACGCCGGGGTGACGCCCACCGGCCGGCCGTATTTCGTTATGGAGCTGATCCACGGTATCCGGATCACGGAGTTCTGTGACGAGAGCGCGTTGTCCACTACTGAGCGGCTGGAACTCTTCGTGCAAGTTTGCCACGCGGTCCAGCACGCCCATCAGAAGGGTATCATCCACCGGGACATCAAGCCGTCTAACATCCTGGTGACCCGCACCTCGGCGGGCGACGCCTTGCCTATGGTCATCGATTTCGGCGTGGCCAAGGCGATCACCGGCCAGCGCCTGACCGACAACACGCTCTTCACCGCCTTTGAAATGCTCATCGGCACACCGGCCTACATGAGCCCGGAGCAGGCGGCGTTCACCAACGTGGATGTGGACACGCGCACCGACATCTACGGTCTCGGCGTACTGCTCTACGAGCTGCTGACCGGCACCACTCCCTTCGATGCGCGTGAGCTGCTCAAGGTCGGGTTGGATGAAATCCGCCGGGTGATTCTGGACAGGGATCCCGTCCTCCCCTCCACCCGTCTGAAATGCATGGAGGCAGGAGACCTGACCGCGACCGCACAGCACCGGCAGAGCGAGCCGTTGCGTCTGATCCGGGTCGTGCGGGGCGATCTCGATTGGATCGTGATGAAGGCGATGGAGAAGGATCGCGCCCGGCGCTATCCGACGGCCAACGCATTGGCGACGGACGTGCAGCGCTACCTCGCGGATGAAACCATCACGGCGCGTCCTCCCGGCTCTCTCTACAAGCTCCGGAAGTGGATGGTGCGGAATCGCCTGCTGGCCGGCAGCCTGCTGGTGATCGGATTGCTGCTGTCAGCGGCCTTGGCGATCACTTCCATACTGCTCTCCCGCGAGCGGGAGGCACGCCGCCAGGCCGACTTGGAAAAGCGCCGTGCACAGGCCGCCGCCGCGACCAGCCAGCAAGTTGTGACTTTCCTCAAAGAAACGCTGGCAGGCGTCGCTCCCTCGGCCGCCAAGGGAAGGGACACCCGGATGCTGAGGGAGATCCTCGATCGCGCGAATCACCGGATCGCGGAAGGCTTGGCAGGGCAGCCAGAAGCGGAGGCGGAGCTGCGCTACATCTTCGGCGTCGTTTATGCGGACCTTGGGGCTTACAAAACCTCCGAGCAGATGTTCCGGAGGGTCCTGGAGCTTCTCGGGAGGGTCTCGCTTCCGGAATCGGTTGGAGCTGCAAGGGCTCATAGCTTCCTTGGTCTCGTACTGCTTCGCCAGAGCAGATGGAACGAGTCCGAGGCCGAACTCCAGGCCGCTCTCGATCTGTGGAAACGCCTTGGCTTGCTGGAGGAGATTAGGGCGGTGGAGACGCTCGCAAACCTTTCGGTTTTGCGCAGGCTGGAAGGCAGGCTTGAGGAGGCGGAGTCCTTGTCGCGCCGCGTCCTGGAGTTACGGCGGAAAATTCTGCCACCCGCGGATTCCCGCATTCTTTCCGCGTCCAGCAATCTCGGCAGCGTATTGGTGGCTGCCGGGAAGATCAGCGAGGCGGAGCAGCTCTTCCGGCAGTTGATCGAGGAAAGGAAGAACCGCGAGGAAACCGAAGATCACAGCATTGCACTCATCCACCACGCTCTCGGGGCGGTGCTCCAGAGACAAGGGAAGTCCGGTGAGGCGAGGGAATGCTACGAACGCGCGGTCGCGATACGGCGCGAAATGCTGGTGAAAGGTCATCCCCATCTGACCTCATCGCTGATGGCTTTGGCGAATCTGCAACGTGCTGCCGGAAAGACCGGTGAGGCCGAAGCCCTGTATCGTGAGGCATTCGAAAACTCACGGAATAGAACGGATGAGGAGGATCCCACGGCCACCGCGAAAGCCTTGGAGGATCTCATCAAGCTGATGCTGGTCCAGAAGAAGCGGATTGAGGTCGATGCCCTGTTCTCGGAGCTGATGCCCCCCGGGTTTCCGATCACCTTGGAGAATGTCCCGCTGTGGAAGATCCGGGCGGAGTTCCTCGCTAGGACCGGCAAGTGGGCGGAAGCCATGGCACTTGGCGAAAAGCTCGTGGCATTGCAGCCCGGGGACCATGAACTCTACCACACGCTGGCCCCGCTCCTCATTGCCGAGGGGGAAATCGAAGCTTATCGCGAACTCTGCGACAGGATTCTCAAACGCTTCGTCGCGCCGACGGATCCATTCCTGGCGGACCGCATGGCCAAGGACTGCCTCATCATGCCTTCGGCGGAGGGCGACGTGAAGGCGGCCGCGGCGTTGGCGGAGGTCGCCGTGAGCAAAGGAGCGGGAAGGGCCTCCTCGCCCTTGTTTCATTTTTGCAAGGCACTGGCGGAATACCGTCAGGGGAACTTTGCGGAGGCCATCGAGTGGGCGGAGAAGGTGAAAGGCTTGCTTCCTCATGCCGCGGTGGAGGCGGGCGCAATCCTGGCGATGGCGAATCACCAATTGAAGCAGTTCGATGCGGCGCGGGCGCACTTGGCGGGCAGCTCGGCCGCATTTGCGAAGCTGCCATCCCTGGAAAGCGGCGATCTAGGCGGTGATTGGCGGGATTGGATCATCGCCCGCACGTTACTTGCCGAGGCCCGCACGCTGATCGAAGGATCGGCCCGATGAAGAGTTTCATTCTGTTTCAGAGCCGCGCCAGCAATCCATTGCGATTGCAATCGGAGGGGCATTGGCGAAGTTTGGCAACGCTTCCGAATCCATCTTCCCCCGATTCCATGAGTGATGTCACGGTCATGCTTGCGGCAGTCGAGCAAGGCGAGCCGAATGCCGCCGAGGAACTGCTCAAGCTGGTCTATGACGAGCTGCGCAAGCTCGCCGCTTTCCGGATGTCGCAACAGCCGCCGGGCCAGACGCTCCAACCGACGGCGCTCGTCCATGAGGCTTGGCTGAAGCTGGTAGGGTCAGCGACGCCGACCTTCAACGACCGGGCCCATTTCTTCTCCGCCGCCGCGGAGGCCATGCGCCATATCCTGATCGACCGCGCCCGCCGCAAACAAACCCGCCGGCATGGCGGCGACTTGGAACGGGTGCCGATGGGGGAGTTCGAAGTGATGTCGCCGCTTCCAGACGAGCAAATGCTCGCGGTGAATGAAGCGCTCGACCGCTTTTCTCTCCAGTATCCGGCGCAGGCCCAGGTGGTGAAACTCCGCTACTTCACCGGCATGACGAACGAGGAGATCGCACGGCTGCTGAAGGTGTCCGTTTCCACGGTGAAGAACTACTGGAATTTCTCCCGCGCCTGGCTGTTCCGGGAGATTGACGGCGAGCCGGATTGACCCGTGATCACTGGTCCAACAGGTCCGGCCGGTTCTCTCGCGTGCGCTCGAGCGCCCTCTCCGTTTTCCAAGCCGCGATTTTTGCGTGGTGGCCGGAGATCAGCACGTCCGGCACCTTCATCCCGCGGAAATCGATCGGGCGGGTGTAGGCCGGCGCTTCTAACAAACCGGGATCGGAAAACGATTCGTCCTGATGCGAACGCTCGTCGCCGAGTGCGCCCGGAAGCAGCCGCACGATGGCGTCCGTCACCACCGCGGCGGCGATGGCACCGTTGGTGAGGACGTAGTCGCCGATCGATAGTTCCACGTCGACCAGCGCCTCGATTACCCGATGATCGACGCCCTCGTAGTGGCCGCAGAGCAGGATGAGGTGCTTTTCCTCCGACAGCTCGCGGGCGATGGCCTGCTTGAAGACCTTTCCCTGCGGGGTCATGAGGATAACCTTCGACTCCGGGGTGCGCAGTTCCTCGATCGCGGCGAAGATCGGGCCGGGCATCATCAGCATGCCTTGGCCGCCACCGCAGAGGGTGTCGTCGGTGCGCTTGTGCTTGTCGGTGGACCAGTCGCGGATGTTGTGGGCGCGGATCTCCACTAGCCCGGCGTCCTGCGCCCGGCGGATGATGCTCTCGCCGAGCGGGGCGAGGGCGATCTCGGGAAAGAGGGTGAGGATGTCGATGCGCATTCGGCGGCCGGGTTTTAACCGCGAATGGACGCGAAGGAACGCGAATCTTCTGCAGCTATAGCGGAATGGCTGCGCCGTTCCGGCGGGGCGGAGTTGGGAGCTGGATCGCGCTTTGATTTGTGGTGCGGTCGGTACCCCGCCGGAACGACGAAGTCGTTCCGCTACCTCGAGTTGGCCAGGAACGCGATCAGCGCGATGACGGCGATCGCAAGCAAGGTCACGAACGCGATCTTCCACGCGCTTAGCGGGAAGCGGGCGTGGGCGGTGCCGGTGACGGCGTTGACCGCTCCCTGCCAGGTCTTGCCGCGATACTGGTAGGCGAGCAGCCAGATGGGGACGAGGATGTGCTTGAAGGTCTTGTCGGAAAACTCGGGGTAGATCTGGAGATTCCGATAGGTGTCACCGGGCACCTCGCGGCCGCACATTTCCCGCAGGATGCCTTCCATGGTGCCGAAGCCGAGGCGGGCGCCATCCAGCAGCGGGACCTGGTAGTGCTCGACCTGCCAGCCGGAGACGTAGCGGGTCTCGTAAGGCACGAGATCCTTCGTAGGAAACGGCTCCAGCTTCTGGAGGAGCTCGGTATCGAGTCCGCGCGAGCCAGAGATGACGATGTCGTCGAACCACGTGGAAACGTGGCCGCTTGCCGGTCGCCATTTGGTGCGGCGCTCCTGGCGGGTCACGGTGCGGCCTTCGGAATCGCGGCTCTGGACGGTGACGTAGTAGTAGGTGCCGCTCTCCGCGGTCCACGGGCACTCGGCATTGGAGTCGAAGGTCCAGTAGGGCAGATAGACCCGGTTGATGCGGTCGATCAGGTTGCGACGCTTGAGGTCGTTCGGGGCGAACCAGCGCGCGGCCAGGAAGGCCTTGAGCGCATGGTAAGCCTTCTCTTTCGAAATCGCGGCGGGCAGCAGCGACTCCGGCAGGATGGGGCTGTGGATGTCCTTGTAGTCGAGCAGTTCGGGCGAGCCGCAGAAGTCGCAGTGCTGGGCGACGGTTTCGGCGCTGCGGACGAGAACGGCGTGGCAGTTGTTGCACTGCACGCGGCGGGTGGCGGTGTCCACGTTGATGGCCTTGTCGCCGAGGCGCGCAATGGCTTCATCGAGGTCATGCTCGACGATCGCTCCGGCCATCGGCGGCGGGCCGATATTCGGGAAATGGGTGCCGCAATAAGGGCAGACGAGCTCTTTCTTGCCGGGATCCCACTCTCCCTTGCCGCCACATTCCGGGCAGACGTGTCGTTCGAGCGAACGCACCTCCGCCGCGACCCCGCGCCGGTCGGGCAGCGGGGGCGGCATGCGCTTCTTTGGCAGCTCGATCGGCAGGCTGTCTTCCTCCGGCAGCTCCGGTGAGTCGGTGGGCTCCATGGCGGTGGCGGGGGCGAGACGCCCCCGCAACGGACTGGGGCACGATGCCCCAGCTATGGGAGGTTAGTGGGCGAGGAAGGTATCGAGCGCGGTGCGGGTGACGCGGTAGCTGGAGCCGATCTTCTTCGCGACCAAGGCGCCGGACTCGATCTCGGCCATCACGTCGGCCTCGGACACGCCGAGCATGCGGGCGACGGTGGCGGGATCGAGCACGTCGGGATTTGCCGGAGCGGCGGCGGCAGCGGGAGCCGCACCGGGCAGCGGCGGCGGTGCGCCACCGGTGAGCCCGCCTTGTTGCATGAGTTCCTTGGCGACGGCGAAACCGACCGCCAGTTCGCTGGCGGTGCCGGCCGCGCCCCCGCCACCACCGGCCGCCATGCCCTGCGCCATCTGGTATTTCACGTAATCGTTGAGATTGCCGATGGCGGACATCGCGGAGCGCTTGTCGATCGCCTCCTCGACTTCCGGCGGAACGCTGACGTTTTCGACGACGAACGAGGCGACCTCGATGCCGTACTTCGCGGAGATAACCGGGTTGATCAGCGGCATCAGCGCATCGCCGAGCTCGGTGTAGCGGGTCGCCACGTCGAAGACCGGGACGTGGGCATTCGCCAGCGCGTCGGAGAAGATGCTGACGATGCGCGAGCGCATCGTGTCGGCGAATTCATCCACGCGGAAGTCGTGGTCGGAGCCGGCGACCTCCTTCAGGAAGGTCTGCACATTCACCACCCTGAAGTCATAGGTGCCGTAGGCGCGGGCGCGGACGACGCCGAGGTCGGCATCGCGCAGCATGATGGGATTGGCGGTGCCCCACTTGTTGCCGGTGAAGAGGCGGGTGTTGACGAAATAGACGTCGGCCTTGAAGGGCGACTGGAAGCCGTACTTCCAGCCCTTGATGCGGGTCAGCACCGGGATGTTGTCGGTGGTCAGCGTGTGCTTGCCGGGGCCGAAGGTGTCGCCGAACTGGCCGAGATAGAGGAACTGGGCGACCTGGCTTTCCCTAACAATAAGCTGGGCGCCGTTCTTGATCGCCTTGTCGTCATCCGGGTAGCGCCAGGCGATGGTGTCCCGTGAGTCGTCCTGCCACTCGATGATCTCGAGCAGCTCGCCTTTGATGAAGTCCATGAGTCCCATATGCGTGGAAGGGGTAAATTGACCCCTGCACGCTGAATGGCCCCGCGCGGGCCATCAATGAGAAATCGGAGACGATTTTCGTAACGGCGCGGGCCGCAGGTTTCTGCAAGTTTGCCGATCGTGATAGAACAACTCCCAGACTTGGCATGAAGGATTCCACCAAGCTGATTCTTTGTTCCCTGTTGTTCGTGCTGGCTGGCGTGATCGCTTTCCTCGCGCCCAAGTACCAGACTTGGCGATCCGCCCGGCTCCTGGAGGACTTGGAGACGCTTCCGCTGAAATCAACTCTCAGCATCCGGGGGAGCGACATCACCAGTCCGCGCCATACCTGGTCGGTTGGAAATTACGGCGTGACCGATGTCGGGCACTTGCGCCTGGTCTTCGAAGACCTCCCGTTTTCCGGCACCTCTTCGTCCGGCTCGCTTACCCTCGGGACGAAGTCCTCCGGTGGCGGAGGCGGCGGCAGTTCCGGAGTGGGGAATCGCACGTTCGAGTACGATTCCATTCCCGGCGGCAGCCGCTGCCGGTTCGGTGGCGCGACCTTCGAGATTGTCGGTGGGCAGCTGACTCTCGCGGGCACGACGGTCGATGCTACGGGAGCGCCCTCCTTGGTCCTGATCGGCAAGGACCGGAAGATCCGCGAGGTGAAGCCGCTGAGGCTGGCCGCTCCCTGAGCTGAAGCTAATGTTGGACGCGGATCCGGGATCCATATCGCGGCCCTACAGGCCGCCGTGGACGTCGGTTCGGCGACCCCGCCCGTTGGGCGGGGCTGAGGGATCGCGCACCGTTAGTGCTGAAGAATGAAAAAGCCCGGTTCCCTCGCGGAAACCGGGCTCTTTGGAAACGTTTGCGTCCCGATTAGTTCGAGGACGAGATCAGGCTGGCCTGGGTGGCGCCCTTCTTGAGCTTCTTGGCCTTCAGCCAGCTCATGGTGGCGCGGAGCTTTTCACCGGTCTTCTCGATCGGGTGATTGGCTTCCTCCTTGCGGATCTTGTTGAAGCGTGGATAGCCGTCCTTGTACTCTTGGATCCAATCCTTGGCGAACTTGCCGGATTCGATGTCCTTGAGCTGCTTCTGCATCCGCTTCTTGACGGAGGCGTCGATGATCTTCGGTCCGACGGAGACATCGCCCCACTCGGCGGTTTCGGAGACCGAGAAGCGCATGCCGGCGAGGCCCTGCTCATTCATCAGGTCGACGATGAGCTTCAGCTCATGGAGGCACTCGAAGTAGGCCATCTCCGGCTGGTAGCCGGCTTCGACGAGGACTTCGAAGCCCGCCTTCACGAGGGCGGAAGCGCCGCCGCAAAGGACGCACTGCTCGCCGAAGAGGTCGGTCACGGTTTCCTCGCGGAAGTTGGTTTCAAAGACACCGGCGCGGGTGCAGCCGACGCCACGGGCCCAGGCGAGGGCCTTGTCCTTGGCCTTGCCGGAAGCATCTTGATGGATGGCGATCAGGCCGGGGACGCCCTTGCCGGCGACGAACTGGGAGCGGACGGTGTGGCCCGGGCCCTTCGGCGCGACGAGGATGACGTCGATGTCCTTTGGCAGCTTGAGGCCACCGAAGAGGACGGCGAAGCCGTGCGAGAAGAGGATGGTCTTTCCCGCGGTGAGGTTCGGCGCGATGTCCTTCTCGTAAACGCCGGGGATGACGGTGTCCGGGACGGCGACGAAGATCACGTCGGCGGCCTTCACGGCCTCGGCGGTGTCCATCACTTCGAAGCCGAGCTTCTTGGCGACTTCGCGGGACTTGGACTTCTTGTAGAGGCCGATGACGACCTTGCAGCCGCTGTCCTTGAGGTTGAGGGCATGGGCGTGGCCCTGGGAACCGAAGCCGATGACGGCCAGGGTCTTCTTCTTAAGCGGAGCGAGCGACGCGTCCTTGTTCGTGTAGATCTTCGCGGCCATGGCGATGAGGTGTCTAGTGGTGAATGCCGGAGCCTCCTGGCCGCGGCGGGCGAACAAGCTGGAGACTTGACGCTCAGGGGTCAAGCGCGCGGTGCGCGGAAGGAAGCGGCGCGATTGATCCCGGGATTCGCGGGGTTCGTCACAGGTCTCTTGGAGCCGGGTGGATGGATCGGCATGACAGGCCCCGTGACCCGCATCCTTTCCATCTTTGCCTGTTTGCTGCTGCCTCTATCCGCCGCCACGTGGACCAGTGACTTCGACGCCGCGCTGAAGGAGGCCAAGGCTTCCGAGAAGGCCGTGCTCATTGATTTCACCGGCTCCGATTGGTGCGCGTGGTGCATCAAGCTGAGGCAGGAGGTCTTCGATCAACCGGAGTTCGAAGCCGGGGCGAAGGACAAGTTCATCTTCGTGGAGCTCGATTACCCGAAGGACAAGTCGCGGGTCACCGAGGCTGTCGGCAAACAGAACGCGGAGCTCTTGAAGCGCTACCCGATCAAGGGCTACCCAACGATTTTGCTCTGCGATGGGGAAGGCCGGCCCTTCGCCGCCACCGCGTATCAGGAGGGCGGACCGGGGAAATACCTGCCCCATCTCGACGAGCTGCTGGCGAAGCGCACCGCGCGGGACAAGGCCTTCGCCGAGGCCGATAAGAAGGAGGGCGTGGAAAAGGCGAAGCTCTTGATCGCCGCGTTGGAAGGCTTGCAGCTCGATCCGCCGATCGTTGCCGTGAACTACCCGCAGGTCGCGGAGCAGATCAAGAAAGCCGACCCGAATGACGAGACCGGCTTTGCCAAGAATCAGGCGGCCGAGGGGCGCTTCGCGGACTTCATGGCGAAGCTCGGGGAAAGCCGTCAGTCTAAGAATCTGGATGGAGAGATCAAGGCCGCCGAAGCCGCGCTCGCCGATCCGAAGATCACCGGCGAACTCCGCCAGCAGGTCTATGGGCATCACGCCGCCTCATTCGCTTACGCGGAGAAGTTTGATGAGGCGATTGTGGTGCTGAACCGGGCGATCGCCGACGAGCCCGACGGCACGCGCACGGTGGAGCTTCAGAACTTCCGCAGCCTGCTGGAGCGGCTGAAGGCGGGCCTGCCTGCGGAAGCTTTGCCGTCGAAAGGCGAGTGAGCGATGGTGGAGAAAAACGCGGGCGAGATAAAATTTCCGCTTGTTGTTTACCAAACGGTCAACTATCACTTCCGGCGTGGGACGCAAAAGTGACGCCAAGCAACGACTGCTCGATGCTGCTCTCGATCTGATCTGGGAGAATAGCTACGGGGTCGTGACGATTGACGCCATCTGCGAAAAGGCCGGGGTCAAGAAGGGTAGCTTCTACTACTTCTTCGAATCCAAGGCCGAACTGGCCGTCGCGGCGCTCGAAGAGGAGTGGCAGACGGAGATCAAGCCGAAGTTCGACGGGATGTTCTCGGTTTCGAATCCGCCGCTGGAGCGGATCCGCCTTATGTTCCAGTCCTGCGTCGATTGTCAGGAAGAGATCCAGAAGGAATACGGTCAGATCCTTGGATGTCCTTGTTTCTCATTGGGTTCCGAGATCTGCACGCAAAACGAACCGATCCGCGCCAAGGTTCAGGAAACGCTTTGCCGGTTGGTTCGCTACTTGGAATCAGCCATCCGCGATGCCCAGGCCGACGGGCTGATCGCTCCCGGCGATCCTCTGGTGAAAGCCAAATCGGTCTATGCCCTTTACGAGGGCAGCCTCGCCCAAGCACGCATTGCCAATGACCTCGAACCGCTCCGCCTGATGCAGGATTCCGTCATGGACCTGCTCGGCGCGACCGCTGAAGCCCGTCTGGGCTAAACTTTCCCTTTTTTGCCTAGATTGTTTACTAATTGGTCAACTATAAATCGCTAACTCCCAAAGCCATGAGCACGAACAAACTCGCAGGAAAAGTCGCCATTGTCACCGGAGCCTCCAAGGGCATCGGAGCCTCCATCGCCAAGCACCTCGCCGCCGAAGGTGCGTCTGTCGTGGTGAACTACGCCTCCAGCCGTGAGGCTGGAGAAAAGGTCGCCGCTGAAATCCAGGCCGCGGGCGGAAAAGCCGTCGCGCTGCACGGTGACCTTTCCAAGCAGGAAGACGTCTCGCGCTTCTTCGGCGAGGTGAAGCAGCAATTCAGCACCGTCGACATCCTCGTCAACAACGCCGGCGTCTATCAATTCGCCCCGCTCGAACAAATCGATGCCGCGCACTTCCACTGGCACTTCGACCTGAACGTGCTCGGCCTGCTGCTCGCCACCAAGGAAGCGGTCGCGCTGTTCCCGGAAAGCGGCGGCAACGTGATCAATATCAGCTCGGTGGTTTCCACCGGTGCCTTCCCTGGAGCCGCGGTCTATAGCGCGACCAAGGGAGCCGTGGATGCGATCACCCGTTCGCTCGCCGCCGAACTCGGCCCGCGCGGCATCCGCGTGAATGCCATCAATCCGGGGATGGTGGAAACCGAAGGCACCCACGCGTCGGGCATCTCCGGCAGCGACTTGCAGAAACAGGTCGAAGCCGTCACTCCGCTCGGCCGCATCGGCCAGCCGCAGGATATTGCGACCGCCGCTGTCTTTTTGGCGTCCGCCGATTCGTCATGGATTACCGGACAGACTTTTCAAATCGCGGGCGGATACCGGGCATGAGCCCGCTTTTTTGGCCCAAATCTTTACCAATCAGTCAACTACCTATCTTTATGAATGTTCCTGATCGTGATGAAATCGCGATTTCCGAGGTGCCTGAGCCCCGGTCACGCTTCCACACCCGCCTGGCGCTGATGCTCGTAGGCATCGGCGCGGTCGCTGCGGGAATCCACTATGCGCCCTCAGCCCTTGCGGCCGAGACGAAGCAAGAGGCTCCCGCGATGGCCCCGGCGAAAGTCACCGTCGCGACGGTCGAGCAACAGACGCTCGCCGAGCACCGCGAGCTGATCGGCCGCGTCGATGCGCGGGAAACCGTCGAGATTCGTCCCCGGGTCCCGGGCCCCATCGATGACGTCCGTTTTAACGCCGGCAGCGTGGTGGAAAAGGGCGACATCCTGTTCGTGATCGATCCCCGCCATTATCGCGCCCAAGTGGACCTTGCCGCGGCCGCCGTCGAGCGCGCCAAGGTCCGCCTGGGGATCGCGGAGAGCGAGGCGAAGCGCACCGGCAACCTGCTCGCCGCCCGCGCCGTCTCGGTGGAGGAGTCGGACACGCGCAACTCCCGCCTTGCGGAGGCCCGCACCGACGTCGCCGCCGCAGAGGCCAGCCTGGCGACCGCGAAGCTCGATCTCGAGCACACGGAAGTCCGCTCGCCGATCCGCGGCAAAATCAGCCGCGCGCTGGTCACCGCCGGGAACCTCGTTTCCAGCGAGAACCTGCTGGGCACCGTGGTCTCCACCGGTGACGTCTTCGTTTACGCCGACGTCGATGAGAACACCGCGCTGACCTTCGATCGCCTGCGTCGCGAAAAGAAGATGGGCGAGGGCAAGCTCATGGTGGAAATGCAGGTCGGCGATCAGAAGGATTACCCGCACAAGGGCTTCATCGAGTCCGCCGACAATCGCGTCGACCCCGCCACCGGCACGTTGGTCTATCGCATGATCTTCCCGAATGAAGACGAGTCGTTGGTCCCCGGCCTCTACGCTCGCGTCCGCCTGCCGGTCAGTGCTCCGGCGCCGGCCTTGCTGGTGAGCGAGCGCTCGATCGGCACGAACCAGAGTCAGAAATTTGTGCTCACCGTGACCGCAGACAACACTGTCGCCTACCGCACGGTGAAGCTCGGCCCGGTGCTGGAAGGCAAGCGCGTGATCCGCGAGGGCATCGAGCCCGGCGATCGGGTCATCGTGAATGGCCTGCAGCGCGTCACCGCCGGCATGATCGTCGATCCCGCGGTCGCAGTGAACTGAAGCGCCCGATCTAACAACTATCCCGCGGACCGGAGCAAGTGCTCCGGTCCGTGTGGGAAGCCGCGTCCCTTTTTCTCGCGTCCCCTCCTGCCATGAACTTCTCCGATTTCTTCATCAAGCGCCCGATCTTTGCCGGCGTGCTATCCATCGTCATCTTCCTCGTCGGCGCGATCGCGCTGTGGAAGCTACCCGTCAGCGAATATCCCGAGGTCATTCCGCCCACGGTGGTGGTGCGCGCCTCGTATCCCGGTGCGAATCCGCAGACCATTGCGGAGACCGTATCCACGCCGCTCGAGCAAGCGATCAATGGAGTGGAAAACTCCATCTACATGTATTCGCAGGCGACCAGCGACGGGGTCATGACCCTCACGGTCACCTTCAAGCTCGGCACCGATCCCGACCTTGCACAGGTGCAGGTGCAGAACCGCGTCGCGCAGGCGCTGCCCAAGCTGCCGGAGGAAGTGCGCCGCCTCGGCGTGACCACGATCAAGAGCTCGCCGGACCTCACGATGGTGGTGCACCTGCTGTCGCCCGATGGCCGCTACGATGACATCTACGTCCGCAACTACGCCACGCTGCAGGTGCGCGATGTGATCGCCCGCTTGCCCGGCGTCGGCCAGGTGCAGCTCTTCGGCTCCGGCGACTATGCGATGCGCGTCTGGCTCGATCCGAACAAGATCGCGGCGCGCGGCATGACAGCGGGGGACGTGGTGAATGCCATACGAGAGCAGAACGTGCAGGTCGCTTCCGGAGCGGTCGGACAGCAACCGACTCCGCAAGCCTCCGACACCGAGCTGCTCGTCAATACCAAGGGTCGCTTGGTATCGGAGGAGGAGTTCGGCGATATCGTGCTGAAGGTCGGCGCGCATGGCGAACGCACGCTTTTGAAAGACGTCGCACGCATTGAGCTCGGCGCATCCGAATACGCGTTGCGCTCGTTGCTCAGCAACCAAACCGCCGTCGCCATCCCGATCTTCCAGCTTCCCGGTTCGAATTCGATCGCGCTGTCGAACGCCGTGCGCGCCAAGATGGAAGAGCTGAAGGCCGACTTCCCCGACGGGCTCGACTACAAGATCGCTTATGACCCCACCGTCTTTGTCCGCCACTCGATCAAGGCGGTGGTGCACACTCTGTTAGAGGCAATCGTCCTGGTGGTGCTGGTGGTGATCCTCTTCCTCCAGACCTGGCGGGCCTCGATCATCCCGCTAGTCGCGGTGCCGGTCTCGCTGGTCGGCACCTTCGCGGTGATGCTTGCACTCGGGTTCTCGATCAATGCGCTCTCGCTCTTCGGGCTGGTGCTTGCCATCGGCATTGTCGTCGATGACGCGATCGTCGTGGTGGAAAACGTGGAGCGGAACATCGCGCTCGGGTACTCACCGTTGGAGGCGACGAAACGAGCGATGCGAGAGGTGACGGGGCCGATCATCGCGACGGCGCTGGTGCTGTCCGCGGTGTTCATTCCCACCGCGTTCATCACCGGCCTGAGCGGCCAGTTCTACAAGCAGTTCGCCATCACCATCGCGATCTCCACCGTCATCTCGGCGTTCAATTCGCTCACGCTTTCCCCGGCACTCAGCGCCTTGCTGCTGCGCGACCACCATGCGCCGAAGGATCGCCTGACGCGGATCATGGACGGTGCCTTCGGATGGATCTTCCGCCCCTTCAACCGCTTCTTCGAGTGGTCGTCTAACAAGTATGCGAGTTCCGTCCAACGGCTGGTCCGCCGCGGTGCCATCGCGCTGGTGGTTTATGCCGGTCTGGTCTTCATGACCTGGAGCATGTTCAAGAAGGTGCCGTCCGGGTTCGTGCCGGCGCAGGACAAGCAGTACCTGGTCGCCTTCGCCCAGCTACCTGAAGGAGCCTCACTGGAGCGCACCGATGAGATCGTGCGGAAGATGGGCGAGATCATGCTGAAGCATCCCGGCGTCCAGGACTCGATTGCCTTCCCAGGCCTTTCGATCAACGGCTTCACCAACAGCCCGAACTCCGGAATCGCCTTCGTCGGCCTCAAGTCCTTCGACGAGCGCAAGGGCCCCGGCCTCTCGGGGAAAGAGATCGCCGCCCAGCTCCAGGCTGAGTTCGCGAATATCCAGGGCGCCTTCGTTGCCGTCTTCCCGCCGCCGCCGGTCAATGGCCTCGGCACCACGGGTGGCTTCAAGCTCTACATCGAGGACCGCAGCGGCGCGGGCTATGATGAGCTCTACGCCGCGACCCAGGCATTGGTCGCGAAGGCCAATGCGACGCCCGGTCTTGAAGGCATGTTCTCCGGCTTCACGGTGAATACGCCGCAGCTCCAGGCCGATGTGGATCGGTTCAAGGCCAAGCAGCAGGGGATTCCGCTGGGGAATATCTTCGAGGCGATGCAGGTGAATCTTGGCTCGCTCTACGTGAACGACTTCAACCGCTTCGGACGCACCTATCAGGTCGTGGCCCAGGCCGACGCCGAGTTCCGGAGTGACGCCGATGACATCGCCAAGCTGCGCACCCGCAACGACAAGGGCCAGATGGTCCCGCTCAGCTCCGTCGTCAACGTAAAGGAAACCTACGGCACCGACCGCGCCATGCGATACAACGGCTTTCCTGCGGCGGACCTGACCGGCGGACCGGCCCTCGGCTTCAGCTCCGGACAGGCGGAGGCGCTGATGGAAAAGGTGGCCGCCGAAACCTTGCCGAAGGGCATGGCGCTCGATTGGACCGACCTGACCTATCAGAAGATCATTGCGGGCAATACCGGCATCTACATTTTCCCGCTGTGTATCCTGCTGGTGTTCCTGGTACTAGCCGCGCAGTACGAAAGCTTCCGACTGCCCTTCGCGGTGCTGCTGATCGTGCCGATGGCGCTGTTGTCCGCGATGGTCGGCGTGTGGTGGACCGATGGTGACAACAACATCTTCACCCAGATCGGCCTGATCGTGTTGATTGGTTTGGCGGCGAAGAATGCGATCCTGATCGTCGAGTTCGCCGTGCATTTGCGCGAGCAAGGGAAGAGCGTGGTCGAATCCGCGGTGGAAGCCGCGCGGTTGCGCTTGCGGCCAATCCTGATGACCTCGATCGCCTTTATCGCCGGTGTGTATCCGCTCGTCGCCGCGACCGGTGCCGGTGCGGAGATGCGCCACGCGATGGGTGTCGCGGTATTCTCCGGGATGATCGGTGTGACCGTCTTCGGCCTGCTGCTCACGCCGGTGTTCTATGTCGTGCTCGCGAAGATCGGCGCGAAGAAGGACGCATGAGGACCATGGGGGGAGCCGCCCTAACAATCGGAACGATGACTTGAGTCCAACCTAACCCAGCCGGAAGGGCGCAGCCCTTCCGCTACGAAGAAGAAAAGCATTTCATGAAAACTTCCCGTCTTCTGCTGCTCTCCGCAGCGTTCCTCACCTCCTGCTCATTCGAACCCGCGCTGGACAAGCCGGGCGTCGAGGTCGTGCCTGTCAGTTTCTCCGGCAACGGCGCTGGCAGCGCTTCCGCCACGCTCGACTGGCGCTCGTTCTTCACCGATCCGCGCTTGAAGAAGCTCGTCGGCATCGCGCTCGAGAACAACCGCGACCTGCGCGTGGCCACGCTCAATGTCGAGCAGGCCCGTGCTCAGTACGGCATCTCTCGTAGTGCGCTCTTTCCATCCGTCGATTTGTCCGCCACCGGCTCACGACGGCGGACACCGGGCTCGACCGTCTCCGGGGGGACGGCGGTCGAGTCCCGGAACTACGACGTCTCAGTGGGAGTCACGGCCTACGAACTCGATCTCTTCGGCCGCGTTCGCAGCCTGAACCACGCCGCCCTTCAAGATTACTTCGCCAGCGATGCCGCACGGCTCGGCGCGCAGATCTCGCTCGTCTCCGAAGTCGCCGCGCGCTACCTGAATGAACGCGCGCTGTTAGAAGAGATCGCACTTTCCGAACAAACGCTCGCGTCGGTGAGCAAGACCTACGACCTGACCCGGCAACGTCTCGAAGCGGGCGACGTGTCCGAGCTGGATGCCCGCTCAGTGGAGATCCAGGTGAAGACCGCCGAGGCGAACCTCGCGGCGTATCGCCAGCAGCTTGCGGAGACGCACAACGCGCTCGCCTTCCTGCTTGGCACTTCGTTGCCCTCGAATCTTCCTGAAGGCCGTAGCTTGGACCAAGCACTCGTCTCCGACCTGCATGCCGGTGTTCCTTCGAACCTGCTGACACGCCGTCCCGACATCCTTGAAGCGGAGCACCAGCTCCGCGCAGCGAACGCGAACATCGGCGCGGCCCGTGCGGCCTTCTTCCCACGCATCACGCTGACCGGCGCGGCTGGCACGGCGAGCGGGAGCCTCGGCGACTTGTTCCAAAGTGGCAGTTCCGCGTGGGCGTTCGCGCCACAGATCAGCGTGCCGATTTTCGACGGCGGCTACAACAAGGCGAACCTCGAAGTGGCCGAGGTCCGGAAGCAGATCGGCATCGCGCAGTATGAGAAGTCGATCCAGAACGCTTTCCGCGAAGTGTCGGATGGCCTTGCCGCACGCTCCGGCCTCAACGGCCAGGTCGCCGCCTACGAAGGTCTCGTGGCTGCCCAGCAGAAGCGCTTCGACCTCGCCGATGCGCGTTACCAGCAGGGCGTGGACAGCTATTTCGAGGTGCTCGATGCCCACCAGGATCTCTACGCGGCGCGCCAGATCCTCATCCGGCTCCGCCTCGCCCGCCTCACCAATGCGGTCGGCCTTTACAAGGCGCTCGGTGGGGGTTGGTGAGCCGTTCTTTCGGCTCGACCCCGCCGTGGCGGTGGGGTCGAGTCTGCGCGGAACCTCATGCCCGCCACCGCCATCCGACTGGCCGCCTTCACCGAATCGGTGATCCGCGGCACCACCCGCCTCGCCAACCAGCACGGCGCGATCAATCTCGCGCAGGGCTTTCCGGATTTCGATCCGCCGGAAGAGCTATTAGGCGCGCTGGAAAGGGCCGCACGCGGGCCGCATCACCAGTATGCGGTGACCTGGGGTGCTCCTCGCTTCCGGGATGCCCTGGCGCGAAAGATCTCGCGCTTCACCGGATTGGAAGTCGATCCCGATCGGCATCTCGTCGTCACCTGTGGCAGCACCGAGGCGATGATGGTCGCCATGATGACCGCCTGCAATCCGGGCGACAAGGTGATCGTCTTCTCGCCCTTCTACGAGAACTACGCGGCCGATGCGATCCTGTCGGGAGCGGAGCCGATTTATGTCGCGCTGCATCCACCGGACTTCGGGTTTGACCGGGACGAACTGACCAAGGCGTTCGAACAAAAGCCGAAGGCGATTGTTGTCTGCAACCCTTCCAATCCGACCGGCAAGGTCTTCACGCGCGACGAGCTGCTATTCATCCTGCAACTCGCGGAGGAGCACGATGCCTTCGTGATCATGGATGAGCCGTATGAGCACATCGTCTTTGCGCCGCATGAGCACGTCTATGCCGCGGCCTTGCCGGGTGCGGCGGAGCGGGTGATCACCTGCAATTCGCTATCGAAGACGTACTCGATCACCGGCTGGCGCTTGGGTTATGTCCATGCCGCGCCGGAGGTGATCGCGCAGGCGCGGAAGGTGCATGACTTCCTCACGGTGGGTGCGGCTGCCCCTTTGCAAGAAGCGGCCGTTGCGGGACTCGAACTGCCGGACAGCTACTACGCTGGCTTGCTCGATCTCTACACTGCGAAGCGCGATGTGTTCCTCGGCTACTTGAAGGAACTCGGCTTACCCTTCACCGAGCTGCAGGGCGCGTACTACGTGATGCTCGACATTTCCTCGCTCGGCTTCGCGACCGACACCGAGGCCTCCGATTGGCTGATCAAGAAAATCGGTGTGGCTGGGGTTGCGGGATCGAGTTTCTTCCGCGAGCCGGTGAACGACTTCATCCGCTTCCACTTCGCCAAGAGCGAGGGGATCTTGCGCGCGGCAGGGGAGAAGTTGCTCCGCTTGCGCGAGCGGTGAAACGCAATCGGCCTCCGGTCGCAGGAACCGAAGGCCGATAAGATCAACGACGGAAGGTGCCCGTTACTTCAGCGGAATGGAAACTTCCGGGCCGATGAGCTGGATCGCGCTGTCGGAGCAGCTTTCGATACGCTCGAGCACGCGGCTGACGGCTTCGCGGGCCGGCTTCGGAAGTGCGGCGAGCTTCGCATCGCCGAGGGCGGCGGTGACGGCTTCCGCAACCGGCGAGATCGAGCGGCCCATCTTCACGATCTCATCACCGGTTGGCTTTTCCGGCGGAGCGAAGAGGCCTTCGAGCGGGCTCTTCGGCTCGGGCACCAGCTTGATCGCATCTGCATCCACGCCGCATTTGCCGGAGGCAAAGGCGATCGCTTCACCGAGGCCGCCGAGTTCATCGACGAGGCCGAGTTCCAAGGCACGCTTGCCGGTGAAAACTCGGCCGCCTGCCATGCCTTCGAGCTCGCCCTTCAAGCGGGTGCCACGACCGGCTTCGATGCGCTTCTTGAAGGTGCCATAGACCTGGACCATCGAGTCACGGACAAGCTTGGCCTCTTCTTCGGTGAAGGGATGGAACATCGACTGCGCGCCGGCGTTCTTGCCGCGCTGGGTGGCGTGGGTGGTAATGCCGAGCTTCTCCATCGCGCCGCCGAGCACGAGCTTCATGCCGACCACGCCGATCGACCCGGTGATGGTGCCTTCTTCCGCGAAGATGCGGTCGGCACCACTAGAGATATAGTAGCCGCCGCTGGCCGCGACGCCACCCATCGAGACGACAAAGGGCCGGCCGCTGGCCTTCCACTCGTCGGTGGCTTCCCACAGGACCTCGCTGGCGAGGGCCGAGCCGCCGGGCGAATCGACGCGCAGCACCAGCGCCTTCGCGTGGTCGTCATGGAGCAGCTTGAGGATCTGGGTGCGGATCGGGGCGATGGACTCGTTGGAAATCTCTCCTTCGAAGGGAACCACCGCGATGTAGTCGGTCTTGCCGGCCTTCGACTTGTCGCTCTCGAACATGAGCTTGAAGATATCGAACATGCCGCTGATCTCCGGTCCATCCAGGTCGGGCAGCGCGTATTCGCGGTCGAACTTGGCGCCCTCATAGGCGGCCTTGACCGCGGCGGCGAAGTCGGTGCGGTGCTTTAGCTCGTCCACGAGCCCGGCTTCCTTCGCTTGTTGCGCGGTGAAGGTGCCGAGATCGACCAGCGAGCGGATCTTTTCCGCCGGCACCTTGCGGCCTTCGGAGATCCCCGCGATGAGCTGGTCGAAGATCCCGCCGATCAATTCTTCCTGCTGTTGCTTCGCGAAGTCGCTCGGGCCGGTGCGGTAGAATTCCTCGCCGAAGCTCTTGAAGTCACCGATGTGGATCACGTCGGCGACGACCCCGGCCTTGTCGAGCAGGCCCTTGAAATACATCGACTCGGAATAGAGGCCGCTGAGCGAGACATCGCCCTCGGGCATGAGGGTGAAGTGGTTCGCGGCGGAGCCGAGCAGGGCGGTGCCATTGCCGAGCGAGTCGGTGTAGAGCCAGACGTCCTTGCCGGCGGCGCGCACGGCCTGGAGCCGGCGGTGGAGTTCCTGGAGCTGCGAAAGCCCGAGTTCGGCATCGTCGGTATCCACCACCACGGCCTTCACGTTGGGATCCGCGGCGGCCTTTTTCAGGCTGCGGGTCAGGTCGAAAAGGGTGAGCGGGCGGGTGGCCTCCATGCCCAGCCCGCCAAGGAGCGAGGCTTCCGGGCGGCCGGATTCCGAAATCGCGCCTTCGAGGTCGTAGATGGCGACGACCGGTTTTTCTTCGGCCGCGGCGAGCGGCAGCGCGGCGAGGAGACTCAGGGCAGTGGTGGTTTTCATGATCACAACGGAACTTCGCACCGGGGAAGCGGCAGGTTACACCGGATTTGTGCGTTCTTTCGGCTCCCGGTCAATGCGGGCATTTCCCACTCAACGGAATCGCCCGCCGGGACATCTAGGAGGAAACCCATGCGACGCTGCCTTGCCGCCCTCCTATTCTGCCTCGCCTCCGCCCACGCCCGGCCGTGGACGGACGATGTGATGTATTTCGTCATGACCGACCGCTTCCACGACGGCGATCCGGCGAACAACACGCCGGCGGGCAGCGATCCGCTGCTTCATGATCCGCTGCAGAAGAATATCGGCATGTATCACGGCGGCGACCTGCGCGGCCTCGAGCTGGCGATCGAGAGCGGCTATTTCACGGAACTCGGCGTGACGGCGTTGTGGATCACGCCGCCGGTGAAAAACGTCTGGCGCTCCGGCTACGACCTCGGCGGCTGGAAGACCGGCTACCACGGCTACTGGACCCAGGACTTCCTCGATATCGACCCGCACCTGACCAGCGCAGTCTCGATGAAGGGCGAGACGTATCCGGAAAATGCCGAGGGGCGGATGCGGCACTACCGCGACTTCGTGGCGTTGGCCCACGCGAAGGGCCTGAAGGTGGTGCAGGATGTGGTGCTGAACCACGCGGGGCCGGTGTTTTTCTACGATGTGGATGGGGACGGCGTTTTCGATGACCAGACCAAGGAGGAATGGGTGCAGCCTTTCAAACGCGACGGCTTTCACCCGGGCGCGGCATGGGCGGACACCGCGAAGTGGAACTTGAAGAAGACCCAACCGGACGGGCCGCGCGAGCTGCTAGGAAAGCGGATCGCGACGAAAGGCGTGCTGGCCGAGCTGCCGAGCTACGGGCGGAAAGGCTTCTCTTCGGAGAGCTTGGGCAAGTCGGATGGCGAGGAAGTCGAGTGCGACTTCTTTTCACTGCGTGACCTGTGGACGAAACCGGGAAGCGCGCACTTCGAGCAGTTGGTGGACGAGTTCGTGGAGATCTACGCGTTCTACCTGCTGGACGTGGGGATCGACGGGCTGCGCATCGACACGGTGAAGCATGTGCACCACGAGTTTTGGGATGCCTTCACCGAACGGCTGCGGAAGCGGCTGGGAGGGAAGGCGAAGGACAAGCTGCTCTTCGGCGAAGTCTATGACGGCGATCCGAAGAAGCTCGGCGGCTACACGTGGCGTAGCGATTGGCCGAAGCGAAAAGAGCCGTGTCTCGACTCGGTGCTGGATTTCCAATTCTGCTTCGCGGCGCGCGACTACCTGCGGCGCGAGGGTGGGGAGCATGGTAACGCGGGAAATCTGGAGCGCGCGATGAAGGCACTCCGGGGCGGCGATGATGGCGGCCGCCCGTTCTACAATCCCAACCCGGGACCGGACGGGAAGAATGCGCGGGAGAAATCGATCACCTTCATCGAAAACCACGACGGATTGAATCGCTTCCGCGTGGCGGGGGTGACGGCGGAGCGCCATGACCTGGCGCAGGTGCTGGTGCTGACTTTGCCGGGGATTCCGTGTGTCTACTACGGTGCCGAGGTCGCCCTGCACGACACTCGGGGAAAGGTCGGGCAGGACACGGAGTCGGGCCGGCTGACGCTGTTCCGGCGCGAGGCTGCGCCGCTGCTGGACTCACTGAAGGAGGCTCCTTCCTTCCAAGCGATTTCGCGTGCGGCGGAACTGCGGCGGGAGTTGCCGGTGCTGCGCGACGGATCGTTCGTGCCGCTGTGGGTGGATAGCCCGCAGAGCGGCGAGGACGATGGCGTGTTTGCCTTTTGCCGCGAAAAAGGCGGAGAGCGGGTGATGGTGGTGTTCAATGCCGCTACCGATGGGCGGTCGCCGGAACTACCGGCAGGGGGCTTCCCCGCGGGCACCCAATTGAGCGTCACACCGGTGTGTGGGAGTAGCCCGACTTCCCAAGCCACGGTCGGCGCGGAGGGGCGGGTGAAGGTGCCCATCGGAGCCAATGCCGCCCTGCTGCTGCAACGAATCCTGGAGACCGCTGAGGCAAAGTAGTTCACTTTTCTTAACTTTCCGGGTATTTCCCCGGGGGTGACCTCCCAAGAAAAAGCCAATTGGATCCGCCGGATCTTCACCCTGGGCCTGATCGGAGCCGCTGCGGCGGCCGGCCTATATTTCGCAATGCCCAACGGCTGGTGGAAAGGACTCGGAAAGGCAGCGAAGAAATCCGGCCAGGTGAACAAGGAGAACTTCGCGCAGATCCAAGCCTCTCCGAACCAACTGACGGTCATCAATATGGTGGTGGAGGGAAATCCGGACTCGAAGAAGCTCCAAGAGGTCCTCGAAAAGCTGAAGAAGGACAAATACGGGGAGCGGGTGGTGATGACGGAACTCAATGTGAACGAGGAGCCTGAACTCGCCGCGAGCCAAGGGGTGAAGAAGGAAGAATTCGCCGGCCAACTTGATTTTCACGCAAACGGGAAGAAGCTCGAACAACTCGTCGGCCAGACCGATCCCGTGGTGGTCGAGAAAACCATCGACCGTCTCTTGGCGGGTCTGGTCCAGCGGATCGGAAAAGATTGGCTGCCGGATGTGCCCGGCATGCAACGCAACCAAGGGCAGGAGGTTCTCAAGGTCCAACCGGCCGAACCTGCCCCGCCATCGAGAAAACCATGAGACTCCATCTTGCGACTTCACTGCTGGTGCTGCTGGCCGTTCCCGCGTGCGAGAAGGCGAAGGACCTGCTTGCCAAGGCCAAGCCCGCTGCCTCCAAGCCGGCGGCGAGCGCGGCTTCAGCCGCGTCGATGCCCGCGGTTCAGGATCTCGATGCTGCGGAGTACGACGGATTCATCGCCACGCCCGGTCACCTGATGGTCGTGGATTTCCACGCCGACTGGTGCGGACCCTGCAAGGTGTTGGGGCCGGTGCTGGAGCAGGTCGCGGGAGAGTTTCCGGGGAAAGTGAGCATCGGAAAGGTCAACGTCGACCACGCCCAGCAGATCGCGCAGCGGGAGGGCGTCAGTGGCATCCCGGATGTCCGGCTCTTCCGCGACGGCAAGGAAGTGGACCGCTTCGTCGGTGGAGTCAGTGCCGACAAGCTCCGGGCCTTGTTTCAGAAGCACAGCGAGGACCTGCAGGTGGCGAAGGCGGAGAAGCCGGCCGCTGACCCGCAGGCCCCGGCCGCGCCCGCCGAACCGGCGATCCAGCCCATGAAGAAGGACTGGCTGCCACCCGGCATCGAGCGCCGCTGAGGGATTGATTCAGCGTGCCCGGCCGTCGGTCATCTTGATCGGCTGGATCAGGCCCTTGTTGTCGTATTCGACCTTTTCGACCGCGATCTTGCGGCCGCCGCGGAAGGGTGGATCTTTGCGGGTGGTTTCCCAGCGGTGGTAAATGATGAACCACTCCTTGGTCGCCGGATTTTCGACGAACGAATGATGCCCGGGTCCCTGGTGCTTGTCGTCGCTTCCCAAGATCTTTCCCCGGTAGCTCCACGGCCCAGTCGGCGATGGCGCGGTGGCATAGTGGACGGAGTAGCTGCTGTCGTTCCACTTCCCGTCGCTATAGCTGAGGTAGTAAATCTTCCCCCGGAGATGCATGAAGGCGCCTTCGGTGAAATGCTGCGGCTGCTCGACATTCACCTCGCGCTTGAAGCTGACCATGTCGTCCGCCATCTCGAAGACCCGCAGCTTCGCGCCCGCGCTACCACCGGCGTAGAACCAGGATTTCCCGCCGAAGGAGGGATCGGTGAAGACCATCGGGTCGATCGCCTCGAAGCCATCGCCACCGGTGAGCAGTGGCTTGCCGCTGTCGGTGAAAGGTCCGGACGGTGACTTGCCCACGGCCACGCCGATGCGGCTTGGGGTCGGGTTTTGCGGGCCGACCGAGTAGTAGAAGTAGAACTTGCCCTTCTTCTCCGCGAGCGCCGGGGCCCATGCGCCATGCCACGGAGCGCCATCGGCTTTGACCCACGGGACCTTGTCGAGTTCCAGGATGACGCCCTCGCGCTTCCATGAGCGCAGGTCGGTGGAGCGGTAGGCGGCGAAGACGGGATCCCGGCTACTCGCCTCGGTGGGGTAGAGCCAGTAGGTTTTCCCGACCACCGAGGCGTGCGGGTCCGCGCCATCCATCACTGGATTCGCGGCGAGCGGGGGTGCGAGGAGAATCAGGGCGAGGTAAAGGCGCATGACGGGGACTACCGGGGCGGCCGTGATCATCTTGCCCGCCGGCCGGAAATCCAGCCGTTCATTCGCTGACCGGGTCCAGCGTCTCCTCCCTGACCGTACCGTCCTTTTCGATGACGGAGAATTTCCCGCCGCTGCGCCGGGCGAGTTCCTTCATGGGGCCCACCGCGCCCGGTTCCATCATGGAGATCGAGTTGATGATGGTCTTGGCGGTCTTCGCGCGGTCACCCATGGCTTGGGCGATACTCAATGACTCCTTGCCGGAGACGCCGTCGGTCATGAAGAAAATCAGATCGGGGGCGGGGTGGAGCTTCAGCGCCATATCGAGCGGCCCTTCCCATGAAGTGCCGTATTGCCGGGGACTTTGATCGATGGCTTCCAAGGAAGCCTGGATCCTGGCGGGATCCGCCTTGAACCAGCGGACATCGCGCTGCCGGCCTTTCGGTTCCTTCGATTCCCACACGGTGCGGTCCTTGGCGATCGCCCACTTGTAGTGGCGGCCACCGGCATGGACGACCGCTTCGCGCCTGTTTTCCTTCATGTCCACCTTGTCACCCGCGAGCCAAGTAGGGCCGGCGAAAAAGAAGATCTGGTATTCCATTTCGTAGTTGAGCGCGGCGACGCTCCGCTTCAGCTCCGCGCGCAGAAGTTCGATGCGCTTGCCCTCCTGCATGGAGAGCGAATAGTCGATCAAGTAGGCGATGCGTTTGCCCTTGGTGGTTTGATTGAAGAAAGTGACGTTGCCGCCTTGGCCGAAGCCCTTGCCGGTGCCGAAGCCAGGGCCGCTGCCACTGCCGATCCCGGTCCCATTCCCGCCACCGCTTCCTCCACCACTGCCCCCGCCGGAGCCTGCTCCTGCGTTAAGATCCGGCAGTGATGCTGACATCGGGGTGGCATCGGCATTTGGCAGGATGATGCTCGATACCGAGGTGCTGACGATCGGGCGGGAGAGCGCTGAAGATATCTTCTGCTGGGCGCGGGCCTGCTGCTGGATGCGGTGCCCGCCATCGCCGCCACCCCCGCCGCCCGTACCCCGGAAATCCGGTGCCACCTCCACCGGTGGCGTGACCACGGTGTAGAAAGCGAAGATCGCCAGCGCGATGAAGCACACGTGGACCACCAAGGAGACGAAAAACGCCCCGGCCCCCATACGGGCGAGGCGTTGTTTCAACTTGGAAGGAGCGGAGATGGCCGGTGCGTCCGGCTGCGGGTCGGGGTTGCTCATGTGCCTGCGGGGATTTTTTCCAGCAGGCGGAACGGGCAAGCGTTCCGATATCTTGGAAGAAACCCCGGGGATCTTTAGCGGCTGAGCGCCGGAAGAGCTCCCTGTGGCTCGCGAAGTTCGTGCAGTCGCGCCAGTCCGCTGCGGACATCCCGGAGAATTTCCCCAAGGGCATAAGCGTAGGGGGCACCTTCATCGACCAGCCGGACAAGCACGCGCTCGACCCTACGGTCACAACGTTCGCACTCGCGTGGAAGACCTTCGCTGAAGGTCGGAAAACGCCGGCTCACCAGGGTCATCCAGAGTTGCTGGAATCCGGCCTCGCCGCTGACGCCGAAGTCAGGAATGTCACCTTGGGCGTCGATGATCGCGGCGATGCGGTCCGCATGCTCCGTCCGCTCCCTGGTGAGGTTCTGGCAGACCCGGGCAAGAAGCCGCGATTCGGAAAGTCGTGCAGCGTGGCCATAGGCGACCGCCGCGTCCAAGGTGCGGGTGAGCGCGGTCTGGAGGGTAACGAAGGGCGCTTGAGTTGGCAGTCTCAGCTCGTACATGGGCACAGACCTTTGCATGTCTCATGCCGAATGTCATGAAGGGGTTTCTCCTCAGTTTCCAATGGGTTGCCACTGCTGGTTCGCAACCTTGAGGCGCATGCTGCAATTTCCGAATGGCGGATTGCCATCACAAGCCGGCGTGCCACCCGCTTTGGTCCCGATACAGTTCGAGGCTGCCGCTTTCGACGAAGCGGTTTTCATTGAAGCGATGGAGGACGACACGCAGCGAGTCGCCGTCGTGGTGAATCACGTGAAAGCCCGGTGGTTCCCCTTGCAGGCGGGTGGAGCAGACGGTCGGTGCCTGGGACACGATTGTGCTCCACGTCGCGTCCTGACCGATCACGCCTATGCGGGACTGGTGGAAGTGGCCGCAGAGGACCAGATCGACGCGCGCTGCCGCGAGCAGGGACAGCAAGGGCGGCAGCGGCTTCACCACGTCGCGGCGGTGGTCCGGCGGGGCGAGCAGCGGGTGATGCAGCGTGAGGACGCGGAGTCCGGGTGAAGATTTTCCAAACCGCGGGGCGGCTTGGTCAAGCTGCTGCGGAGAAAGCCGTCCCTTCGACCAATCCAAGTGGAAGCCAATGCCGCGGCTGCTGTTCAGCCCGACGATCTCGACCGCGCCGGATCGCAGCGATGGCTCGAGGTCTCGTCCGAAGGTCTCGCGATAACGCCGGAAGGGCCGGAAGACGCGGTCGAAGAGTTGGTTGAAGGCGGGAATGTCGTGGTTGCCTGGAATCACGAACCGCGGGTGGGGGAGTTGTTCGACGAAGGATTTCGCCGCCTGGAGCTCGGCTCGCCGCGCCCGCATGGTCAGATCCCCGCTGAGCACCGTGAAGTCCGGGGCAAGATCCGCCGCACAATCGAGGAATGCCCGGGCAGTCGCCTCATCGGCCGCGCCGAAGTGGGGATCCGAGAGGTGAAGAAGGCGGGTCATGGGGCGGGGGCGAGATTCTCCGCCGTGGTCAGCACGTGCAAGTGCTTGGGAAGGATGGCGAGTTTGAGGGGCAGGGGGAGGCGGAGGATCTCTCCATCGATCATGACCGACAGATGCTGGCGGCGGCCGGCGCGCAGTTCGAGGGCAGGCGCTTGGAACATGGTCAGCTCCGGATTCTCCTCCTGGCGGCCGAAGATGTAGTCGAGCATGCCGCGGAACGCTGCGGTCGCGTGGCGCTGGCGGCCGATGTAGGCGGTCAGATTGCCGGAGGTGAAGTCGGTGCGTGCCGGCACCAGACCGGCCGTCGCGCGGTAGCGACCCGGGACGAAGGCGGAGAACTTAGTGCGCGCCCGGCCATCGAGCCCCTCGCCCTGCCATGATAAGTGAATCGGTCGCGACTCCCTGAAGGTGCGGGGCAGTGCGGTGATGAGCTTGAAGGTTTTCTTCCACCAGTGCCCGCCGTGATCGCGGCGCTCGAAGGTCTTCGCGAACTCGGGGTAGAAGCCGAGGATGGTGGTGCACAGGCAGGCGTGACCGGCGGCATCGAGCACGTCGATCGCGTGGACTTCCGCTTTGGCGAGGAAAGCCGCAGCCTCCGTGATGTCCAGCGGCACTCCGAGGTCGCGAGCGGCAAGATTGAAGGTGCCCATCGGCACGATCCCGAGCGGGATGCCGGTGCCGCCGAGGTGATTCGCAGCCGCGGAGACGGTGCCATCGCCGCCTGCCACGATCACGGAGGCAGGCGCGGCCTTCACCGCTTCGCGCAGGACGGCGTCGATTTTTCCCGGCTCAACGATCTTCGACTCGATGTCGCGCCCGGTTTCTCGAAAAGCCGCGGCGACGGTGGCGCAGACTTCGTCGGCTTCGAGGCCGCGTTCGTTTCCGCCGGAGCCGCGGTTGAGGAGGAGAAGCGATGGGGACATACGATGGGTCCTCCTAACAGCCCCCGTGCCTCGCTGCTTCCAACCGCAATCGACCGGCCTGCAAGGGGGCGGGCGTTCGCGATCGTTATTTAGTCGTGCGAAATGCCACGGGGGAGATTGAGAGGTGGCACATTGCAATTTGCCGGAGCCCGCTGGAGTGGGCTGGTCCTTGGATTTTCAAGGGTCAGCCCGATTGGTGCGGAGTTTGCAAAAAGGATCCCACCATGAATCCGATCCTGTTGTTTGATACCTTCGCATGCCGCTCCTCCGAAGTGGTGCGGCACCGTCTTCTCCGCCCGATACTGATCGCCCTGTTGCTGGGATCGGTGACCTTTGGGCTCAACTCCTGCGCCACCGCCCGTGGATTTGGCCAAGACGTCGAGACTACCGGAGAAAAGATCGAAGACGCCGCTACGCGCTGAACGGCGCGGAATCGAAAAAAGCCCGCTCCGGCAGATCGCCGGGCGGGCTTTTTCGTATCGTGATCGCGCTTATTCGAGGAAGCTGCGCAGCATCCACGCGGCTTGCTCGTGATTCTGGAGGAGTTCGGTGAGGAAGTCCGCGGTGCCGGCGTCGCCCGCTTCATCGGTGGCGTCCACTGCCTTGCGCAGTTCCCGTGCAGCGGCTTCGTGATCATCGCGGAGCGCGACGATGGCTTCATCGCCGCCGATCAGGGCGCCGGAGCATTCCTTCAGCGAAGCGAGGGCAAGAAACTCCTTCATCGAGCCAGGACTCGAGGAGCCCAGCATGCGGATGCGCTCGGCGGTCTTGTCGATGGCGAGTGCGAGCGCGTCATACTGGGCTTCGAAGAAGGCGTGAAGCGTGTGGAAGCGATGGCCGGTGAGGTTCCAGTGGAAGTTACGCGTCTTGATGTAGAGCACGTGTTGATTGGCGAGAATGCCCGACAGCGCTTTGACCGAAGAGGCGCGCACCTTCGCATCGAGGCCGATATCGAGGGTTTCAGTGGTGCGGGCGGAAGCAGTGGCTTTGGGAGCGGCTTTCTTTTTCATGATAGATCACCTCCATTTTAGCAATCGGTGCGCCGCCGTGACAATAACCACGGGAGGAACTCATAGTGAGGGGCTTGCGAAGAATCGACGGGGTTGAGTTGATCCCCTTCCGGAGGCGTTTTGCACGATGGGATTTTGCCCTTCTTGCCGCGAGGGCGTCCGGCGTCCAGATTCCGCCATGCCTGACTCCCTTGCCGCCGTTGACGCTGGATTTGTGGAATTGCGCGAACTCCGATTTTCACAGAGGGCGGCGGGGCTGATGAAGGCAGCGGAGTTGCTGGAAGCGGGGGAGGAGGAGTTTGCACTCTGGATGGCGAGGGAGATGGGAAAGCCAGTCACCCAAGGCCGGGCGGAGGTCGCCAAGTGCGCGGCGACCTGCCGCTACTATGCCGAACACGGCGAGGCGATGCTGGCTCCCCGGGAACTCGAGGGAGCCAGGCTGCTTCACCAGCCCTTGGGGCCGGTGCTTGCGGTCATGCCGTGGAACTTTCCCTTCTGGCAGGTCTTCCGCTTCGCCGCGCCGGCACTGATGGCGGGAAACACGATCCTGCTGAAGCATGCGTCGAACGTGAGTGGATGCGCCCGGGCCATCGTGAGGCTCGTTTCTTCCGCCTTCGGCCGCGATGACTTCCTGCGCGCGGTCTTCGTCTCGGGAAAGGAGGTCGAGCCGCTCATTGCCGATCCGCGCATTCGCGCCGTGACCTTCACCGGCAGCACCGGGGTGGGTCGCGAGGTCGCCGCGGCGGCTGGCCGGCACTTGAAGAAGTCGGTCCTCGAGCTCGGCGGCAGTGATCCTTACCTCGTGCTTGAGGACGCCGATCTCGCTCGCGCCGCGAAGACCTGCGCCGCCGCGCGCATGGTGAACGCCGGGCAGAGCTGCATCGCCGCCAAACGCTTCCTCGTCGCGGCCGCGGTTCATGATGCCTTCGTCGAGCGCTTGCGGGACGAACTTGCGACTTTCAAGCCGGGCGATCCCTTCGAGCCGGCGACGAATCTCGGCCCGATGGCCAAGGCCAGCCTGCGCGACGAACTCCATGCGCAGGTGACCGGCAGCGTGAAAGCCGGAGCACGACTGCTGCTCGGTGGCGAACCGGTCGAACTACGGGAAAAGTCGTACTACCCTGCGACGCTGCTTTGCGGAGTCGTTCCCGGCATGCGGGTCTTTGATGAGGAAACCTTCGGGCCGGTCGCAGCGGTGATCCGTGTGGAGCATGAGGCGCAAGCGATCGAGCTCGCGAATCAGACGGCCTTCGGCCTCGGTGCTGCAGTGTTCAGCGGCGACGTGGATCGCGCCCGTCGCGTCGCGGAGCAACTCGATACCGGCACGGTGGCGATCAATGGCCAGGTGGTTTCCGATCCCCGCTTTCCCTTCGGCGGTGTGAAGGACAGCGGCTGGGGGCGCGAGCTGGGCGAGCATGGCATCCGCGAGTTCGTGAATGTGAAGACGGTGCGGGGGTAATTCCTTGGAGTGCGGTGACTCGTCGCCGCTTTTTCCCCGAGGCTTGTCGAGGTGAAGGCAGGCCGGATGCGATGCTTCACGTCGGCAAGCCGACTGCCTGAAAGCGGCGACGAGTCGCAGCACTCCAAGGAAATTGTTTCTTGCCACGTCGCAAAAAGCGGCCAGTCTCCGCGCCCCGCCGCCCGAAGTGCGCGGCGCTTGTGCGATCCAGGAGGCCTAGTTGTTGGTGGTTTCCAGGATCATTCGTCCTGAAATCACCATCTATTATGGAAACACCTCCGTTCTCTGAACTCGGGCTTTCGCCCGAACTGCTCGCCGCCGTCGAAGTCCTCGGATTCGAGCGCCCGTCGCCGATTCAAGCCATGGCGATCCCGGTCGCACTGACCGGCCGCGACATCCTCGGCCTCTCGCACACCGGCTCCGGTAAGACCGCCGCGTTCACGCTGCCGCTGCTCGCGAAGCTCGATTTTAACCTTCGCCGCCCGCAGGCGCTCATCCTCTGCCCAACCCGCGAACTCGCGGTGCAGGTCTGTGAGGAAGTCCACCGCCTCGGCTCGAAGCTCGGCCAACTCCGCGCCATTCCGGTCTATGGTGGCGCGCCGATGGACCGCCAGCTCCGCGCCTTGCGCGATGGTGTCCAGGTCGTGGTCGGCACTCCCGGTCGTGTGATGGATCACCTTCGCCGCGGTTCCTTCGACGTGAGCGGCATCCAGACCATCGTGCTCGATGAGGCGGACCGCATGCTCGACCTCGGCTTCCGCGAGGAGATGGAAGAGCTGCTTGGCCAACTGCCGAAGGAGCGCCAGTCGATGTTCTTCTCCGCCACCATGAGCAAGGGGGTCACCCACCTCATTGGCAAATTCGGCAACAATCCGCAGACCATCGAGATCGACCAGAAGTCGAAGACCGTCTCGACCATCGACCAATCTTACTTCGAAGTGCGCGAACGCTCGAAGGTGGAAGTGCTCTCGCGCTTGCTCGATATGGAGCAAGCCCGCCTCGCGATCATCTTCTGCAATACCAAGCGCTCCGTGGACGAGTGCACCGAGTCCTTGCTCGCCCGCGGCTACACCGTGGATCGCTTGCACGGCGACATCACCCAGCAGATGCGCGAGCGCGTGCTGCGCCGCTTCCGTGATGGGACCATCGAGCTACTCGTCGCCACCGACGTCGCCGCGCGTGGTCTCGACGTGGAGAACATCGACGTGGTCTTCAACTACGACTTGCCGCAGGACCCTGAGGACTACGTTCACCGCATCGGCCGTACCGGTCGCGCGGGTCGCAGCGGCCGTGCCGTAAGCTTCGTCTTCGGCCGCGAGATCCATCGCCTGGAAATGATCGAGCGCTACACGCGCGGGGTCATCCGCCGCGAGAAGGTGCCATCGCAGGAGCAGGTCGAAGGCCGCCTCGCCGACCTCGCCTTCGAGGCGATCAAGGAGCGCCTCGAGAAAGGCGAGTTCCAGTCGCACGAGGAGCAGGTGGACCGTTTGTTAGAGCAAGGCTACACGCCGACCGACATCGCCAGCGTGCTGTTCACGCTCTTGCGCGAATCGGGTGGCCGGGAATTCGGCGAGATCCAGGAAGACCGCGAGGACCCGCGCGACCGCCGCCCGCAGCAGCGCGGCGACCGCCGTGAGCCGTCGGGCGGTAACTTCCGCGAACGCGAGCCCCGCGCCCCGCGCGAACGTGGGCCGCAGGACAATGTTGACATGGTGCCGCTGTTCTTCTCGCTCGGGAAATTCCACGGCGTGAAGGTCGGCGAAATCATCGGGATGCTCTACGGCGAAGCCGGCCTGCCGGATGGCGCCGTCGGTCACGTGAAGCTGTTCGCCAAGCACAGTTGCATCGACGTCCGCGCCGATTGCGCCCAGCGCCTGGTGGAGATCTCCAAGGGTGCCAGCCTCCGCGGTCGTAAGTTCGTCCTCGATTTCGACCGCGGACCGAAGAGTCAAGCCTGAGGCTCGGTCTGAAAAATTGCTTTGGGAAGAATCCCGGGGATACTCCGAAGGCATGATCCTGACCATCGAGCAGTTCCAGAAGGACGCGAAGCCGTGGCTGGCCAAGGTGAAGGAGACGGGTGAAACGCTGGTCCTGCTCTCCGGGGCCGAGGCGTATGAAGTTCGGCCTGCGGGTCCGGGCACTGCGGAGCAATCTGTTCGCATCTTCGAAGGTGAACTGCCGAAGCGGAGCATCATCGTGGGCGATCCGGAGGATCTGGTTCACATCGACTGGTCCTCCGAATGGCGTCCGTGATCCATCTCGATACTCACTGTGTGGTCTGGCTGGCGGCGGTGAAATCGAGCGATTCCCGTCCTTCGTCCGGCCGCTCCTCGTGACGCAGCACCGATCCGCCAAATTCTTGGAGTGTTGCGGCTCTCCAAGTCGCCTCGACTGCACGCGGAGCGTGCGGACCACAATGGGGGTGAAACAAAAAAACCCCGGCCGCTCGATTGCGACCGGGGCTGGAAGCGGACTGGGGTCCGGTTATGGATTGGTGACGCTGACCCGCAGGAAGCCCTTGCTTGGCAGGCCGTTCGATCCGCCGAGGCTGAACGAGCGGTATTCGTAGCTGACGCCGCCTTGCGGGGTGAGGGTCGGCAGGTTGGTGGTCACCGGGGTGACGGGGGTCACGGTCAACGGGTAGGATGCCAAGGTCATGCTCCCCTGTACGGCGATGCCGAAGCCGGCGAAGCTGGAGGTCGAAGGCGCCCCGGTGCTGAAGGCGGGGGTGCCCACGGGAACCGCGATGGTCATGACCAGCTCCTTGGCGAGGTCGGCGTTGGTGTCCACGGCGAAGGAATAGATCTTCGGATTATTCGACCCGCTGATGGGCGAGCCGCCGAGGATGAATTCGGTGCCGTTTTCGAAGCCGTCGTTTTCGAAGTCCACGTTCGCAAGGCCGGGGTTCGGCGAGAAGCTGGCTGCCCATGACGAGTAGGAAGGACCTCCGGTGACGAGCTTGATCTGACCCGCGGTGGCGTAGGTGATGGTGTAGCCCGGCAGGACGGTCGCACCCTCGGCCAGCCCGCTGAAGGTGCCGGTGAGGGCACCGGTGTAGGTGGCGATGATGTATTCGCCCGCGGTGGCTCCGTCCCCGATGGCGCTGACATTGAGGGTGGCTCCGGTGATGTTGAGGGCCCCAGTAACGACCAGCGTGTCCTCGGTGGCTCCGTTGACCTCGCAGGCATAGGTGCCGGCGATGACGGTGGCCCCGACGGCGAGATCGCCAGCGGAGGTGCCAGGAGCGACAGTGCCGCCGGCATTGACGGTGAGCGCACCGGTGAAGGCACCGGTGCCGCCGAGGGTGCCGCCGGTGTTGACGGTGACTGCCCCGGTTCCGGTGCCGGAGTTGGTGGTGTTGGTCACCAGCAAGGTACCGGCGTTCACGGTGGTGCCGGCGGTATAGCTGTTAGCGGCAATCAGTGACATGGTGCCGACACCGGCTTTGATGAGGGCGCCGTTGTTGCTATCGGAGTTTTCCACCTCCGCGCTGATGGTCAGGTCGGCTGCCGCGCTGCCGGTGGCATCGGCCACCGTGAAGGTGCGGACACCTACCAGGGCCATGCCTTGGAGGGCCGCGGCCTCGCTGGATTGAATGGTGGAGGCCGCTGCCCCGCCGACGGTGACGTTGCCGACGAGTTGGAAGCTCTCATCGTTGTAGGCGTTACCGGCACCGGCATAGGTTAGATCCACGGTACCGCCGTTGAGCGTGAGGTTGCCGAGATGGCCGTGGCTTTGCGTGGCGGTAGGGAACGCGATACTGGTGCCCGTGATGAAGCGCAGGGTTCCGCCGGCGTTCACCGTCGTGTTGAGCGCATTCCCGCTTTGCGGCAGCGGGTTGGTGCCCCGGGCCACCAAGGTGCCGGTGTTGTTGATCACCAGCGAACCGCCGTTGGGCAGGCGACTGGCGGTGTTGTTGCTGTCAACGATGATGCTGCCGCCGTTCACCGTGGTGCCGCCAGTGTAGGTGGGTTGAGCGGAGATGATAGTGAGCGCGCCAACACCTTGTTTCACCAGACTCGTTGCGCCGCCGATCGTGCCGGTACCGGTGAAGGTGTAGGGCACGGTCGCGGTGTTGTTCACGACGAGCCCCAGCGGCACCAGTGCTCCGACGAGGGTGACGGTCCCGTTGGCCGCACCTGCGGTGTCATCGAAGGTGACCCCATCACCGGTGAAGAAGGTGGAAGGGGCGGGAGTGGTGTCATTCCAGTTGGTGATCGCGCCGCCGATCGCCCAGTTCAGGCCGCCAGTGCCGGTCCAGGTGAGGGCTTTCGTCGCGAGATCGAGGGTCACCGCATTGGCGGTGACGGCGAACGTGCCGGCGCGGAAGTTGGCGGGGTTGACCAGGGTGAAGTCAGCGGGCACCGCATCGGTGGTTCCCGTGAAGCTCAGCAGTGTGAACGGAGAGCCCGGCACGATGCGCGAGCCGGGGGTCACCGTGACGCTTACTTGTCCCGCAGCGCCATTGAAGTTGACGTTGCCGCCTACGGTGAGCGGGTTGGCCAGGGCGGCATTGACGCCGAGACCGGTCGCGCCCGCGCCGAAGGTCAGGGAACCGCCAGTGGCGATACTGCCGCCGCCGTTCAGCGACGAGTTGGGATTCACCGTCACCGCCGTGGCGCCGAGGCTGCCGGTGAGTGTGATGTTGGCGGTGCTGACCAAGTTGTGGCCGATGGTGGTGGCCCCGGTGTAGGTGCTCGCGCCGCTCAAGGTGAGGTTGGTGGCTTGTGCGGAGGCCGGATCGAGGGTGCCGAAGGTCACGCCGAAGCCGCTGCCGACGATGGGGCCGGAGATGGCACCCGTGCCACTGTGGGTGGAGATCCGCGAATTACCAGCCAGGGTGATGGTTCCCGAGATGCTGCTGTTGCTGAGGCGAATGGCGCCAAGCTGGCCGGCCCCTTCGCCCCAGCCGTCGCCGGCGATGGTGAAGTTGTTCGCGTAGGTGCCGGCGGTGATGAAGAACTGGCCGTTGGTGCCGGTGACGAGGTTGGCGGTGCCGACGTCGTTGACGCTGTCCAACGCGAGACGGCTGGCCTCTGCGGTCATCGTGCCGCTGAAGCCGCTGTTGTTGCCGCTGATCGCGTGGCTGGTTTGAGTGTTCTCCCCGGAGCCGTTGTTGGTGCCGGTGAAGGTGAGGTTACCCGCGCCGCTGAAGGCGTTGGAGAACGTCAAGCCGTCCGAGCGGCGGATATTCACGGTGCTGCCGCTGGCGATGCTGACCGCGCCGGTGCCGAGCGAGCCCACGTTGACGGGCGTGTTCGCGCCGACCTGCAAGGTGCCGCCGTTGACCGTGGTGGTGCCGGTGTTGGTGTGGTTGGCGGTCAGTGTCAGCTTGGACGTGCCGGATTTCACCAGCGAGCCGCCGCCGGAAAGCGTGCCGGTGGAGGTGAGGGTGTAGTCGCCTGCGGAATTGTTCACGGTGACTTTCGCCGGAGCGAGGGTCCCGGTGAGGTTCACCGTTTTCGGGCTGCCACTGAGCAGGCTATCATCGAAAGTCACCGCGTCGAAGACCTTGAAGACGTCGTTCGAGCCACCGTTGTTGAAGTTGGCGGTGGTATTGAGATCCCAAGTGCCCGTGTCCACGCCTGCGGCCGAGGCATTGTTCCAGATCAGATTTGCCCCGGCTCCGGTGATGGTGAGCTGGAGCTTGTTTCCGGCGACCGCGGTGGTACCGGTCACCCGTGTCGGACCGAAGGATGTATTCGGCGACAGGGTGGTGCTCCCCGTGCCGGCGATGCTGCCAGCCGTCACCAGGTCATAGACCGTGCCGATGGTCTGGGAGTTGGCGTCGAGATCCTGGAGGGCGATGGTGGTATTGCCGCCGGTGGTCAGCGTCAGGGCACCGGTGACCGTGGTCGTCGCGCCTGTCTGCGCGGCCAGGCCCAAGGTGGAGCCGTTGTTCGCGGTGAGCGCGGCGAAGGTTTTTCCTGCGGTCGAAGAAATGAACGAGCCCGTGCTGTTCACGGTGATCGCCGAGCTTGGCAGGGTGCCGGTGCTGCCGAGGAGAAGCGTGCCGCCATTCACGGTGGTCGCGCCGGTGAAGCTGGAAGCCCCGGTCAGCGACATCAGGCCCGCGTCGTTCTTGGTGATGCCGTAGCCTGCTGAAGCTTGGGTGATGGCGGCGCTGACCAGCAGGTCGGTGGCTGCCGCCCCGTCCGCCACGGTGAAGGCAACCGCGTTGCCCGGATTATTTTGGCGGATATTGATCCGGCCTGCGACGGTGGAGGTGGTTGCCGAGGCCAGGCTGTTCACCACGGTGCCGCCGGCCCCCACGTCGCTGCCAAAGGCAAACAACTGGGTTGCCGTCGCGCTGGACGTTCCCCCGTTGGATCGCAGGGTGCCGCCGGTGAGATTATAGGTGACGCCCCAGCCATTGTCGCCCGCCGCGGTGTTGTCGAGCGTGCCCGACAGATTGACCGTGTCGACCTTGACGCCGGTGGTGTAGCCAAGCGCGTTGACGGCGGTCAGGTTAAGCGTCGTCCCGGAATTGACCGTGACCGTTCCGCGGATCCTGCCAACTCCCGTGCCGGCTGCGCCGCCGAGAGTGAGCGCCCCGGCGTGGACGGTGGTGCCTCCCGTGTAGGTGTTGTTTGCAGTCAGCGTCAGGGTGTTGCCATCCACCTTGGTGAGGGCGAAGCCGGTGCCGGAGATCACGCCGGAAACCGTGCCACCACCGGTGTTGGAGCCGATCGACGCATTCGCCGAGAGCGTGATGTTACCCGAGACGATCGCGCCGGTGTCGAGGCGGATGGCTCCGCGCTGGACGCTATCCACGGAATTGCCACCCGAGCCGGAGATGATGAAGTTTTTGGCGAGGGTCACGGCACCGGAAGCATAGACTTGGGAGCCGCTGCCGGAGGTCGGCGTGCTGGTCCCGTTTACCGTGACCGTGCCGGCACCTCCGCCCAGCGCGGCGGCATTGGTGCCGATTTGCAGACGCACGGAGTTATTGAGCGTCACGCCTCCGGAATAGGTGCTGCCGGTATTGGTAAATGCCAAAGCACCGCTACCCGTCACGGAGAGAGCGCCAGCCCCTGAGAGCAGCCCCGAGAAAGTGGTGATCGTGTTCGCGACCGGCGTCGTGATGAGCGCTGGGGAAGTCAGGGTGACGGCTTGGGCCAGCGTCTGCGCAGTGCCGGTAAGCGTCAGGTTGCCGCCATTGAAGGTGAGGGTCCCGGCTCCCAAGTTGGCCGAACCGGCGATGGAAAGCGTGCCGCCGGAAACATTCGTGCCGCCGGTGTAGCCATTGGTACCGGAGAGGACCAGTGTGCCCGCGCCGGCCTTGGTGAGCGAACTGGCGGTGACGCCATTGTTTGCCAAGGATTCCGCGATCGTGGCGGTGTCGGCGAGATTGGTCACCGTGATGGTGCTTGCGAAGTCGTTCGAGAGGGTCAGCGATCCCATGGCGTCGTTGGCGAGCGTGAAGCCGGTGATGCCAAACGTGATGTCATCGAAGATGGTGTTCGCCTCGGTCACGGTGACCGTTTCGGCGGCGAGGTCGAAGATCGCGTCTTCGTTCGGGGTCCAGACGACGGGACCCGGGTTCCAGTTTTCGTTGCCGACGGCGGTGCTCCAATTGCCGGTGGGACCGGCGGAGTTCCAGGTAAGGGCCGCAAAGACGGGGGCAGGGAGCGCCGCGGCGGTGAGCAACAGGGCGAGACGGCCGCCCGAGCGGGAGAAGAGATTGGGTTTCATGGAGGTTATTGGTCGAGGTCTTGGGTCCCCTTGGGTTGGGTATTGGTGTCAATTATTGCCAAAACTAGAAGATGTTCTGAGCAATATCGCCCATTTGTAGGGCGATATTCGGTCGATACAATGTAAAACATGATCGTGGTTAAAAAATGGGGATGGATAAATTTGACTTTCATTGTCGTCTCGATCGCGAGGCAGGGAGATTAATCGATGCAGGCGGAAACGCCGGTGCGCACCAAAAGAAAGCCCCGGCCGCTGAGTGGCGACCGGGGCTGGAAGCGGGCTGAAGCCGTTACGGATTGGTGACGCTCACCCGCAGGAATCCCTTGCTTGGCAGGCCGTTCGATCCGCCGAGGCTGAACGAGCGGTATTCGTAGCTGACGCCACCTTGCGGGGTGAGTGCCGGCAGGTTGGTGGTCACCGGAGTGACCGGGGTCACGGTCAATGGATAAGACAACAAGGTCTCGCTGCCCTGTACGGCGATGCCGAAGCCGGCAAAGCTGGCGGTGGAGGGCGCTCCGGTGCTGAAGGCGGAAGTGCCCACCGGAACCGCGATGGTCATGACCAGCTCCTTGGCGAGGTCGGCGTTGGTATCCACGGTGAAGGAATAGACCTTCGGATTGTTCGACCCGCTGATGGGCGAGCCGCCGAGGATGAACTCGAGGCCGTTCTGGAAGCCGTCGTTTTCGAAGTCCACACCTGCCAGGCCGGGGTTCGGCGAGAAGCTCGCGGCCCACGAGGTGTAGTTCGGCCCGGCGGAGACCAGCTTGATCTGGTTGGGGGTGGCGTAGGTGATGGTGTAGCCGGTGATGACCGTCGCTCCTTCCGGCAGGCCGGTGAAGGTGCCGATGCGGGCACCGGTGTAGGTGGCGATGATGTATTCCGACACCGTGGGGGCAGCGAGGATCGAGACGTTCAGCGTGGCTCCATCGATATCGAGGCTGCCGGTGACGGTGAGCTTGTCGGAGGTGCTGCCATTGATCTCGCAGGCGTAGGTGCCGTCGATGATGGCCGCGCCGGTGGCCAGCGGGACCGCGGAAGGGCCGGGGGCGATTGTGCCGCCGGTGGCCACGTTGACCGTGCCATTGACAGTTCCGGTGCCTCCGAGAGTCGCGCCGGACGAAACGCTGACGGCGCTGGCCGCATTGGTGGAGCCATTGACCAGGAGCGTCCCGACCGCGACGGTGGTCGCACCGTTGTAGCTGTTGGTGGCGCTCAGTGTCATGGTGCCGGTACCGATCTTGTTGATGCCTCCCGCAGCACCCCCGATGGTGCCCGGACCCGCCAGGATCATGCTGACCGTCAGGTCGGTGGCTGCGGTCCCGGTGACATTGGCCACGTCGAAGTTCTGGACATCCTGGAGGTGGATGCCGCCGGTGCCGTTCATCACTGACGGCGTGGTATTGCCTCCGGTGCTCTCGACCTTGACCGTCGAAGCTCCCGTCGAGTTGTTCGCCAGGAGATAGTCATAGTTAGCGAGGGTGCGGTTGGAGGTCCAAGTCGCGCCGTTTCGCAGCGTGACGCTGCCAATCCGGTTGTCCCCGGTGTTGGTGAACAACAGCGTGCCACCGTCCACCGTGAACAGGCGCGTGTTGCCCATCGCCGTGCCGTGGTCGAGGGTGAACAGGTTGGTGGCGTCCACCGTCATCGTCGCGCCGGTGCCAACGTTGAAGCCCGACGATCCCCGGAGCTGGCCGGCGATGGTGAGTGTGCCGGCGTTCACCGTGGTGGCACCGGTGTAGGTGTGGTTGGCATTGAAGCTCACGGTGCTGGTGGTGCTGGTGTCCTTTAGGAAGGCTCCCGCACCGCTGATGGCTCCGGCGAAGCTCTGGTTGCTGCTGGAGGCGTGCTGCAAGGTGCCGGCGTTGGCGATCGCGCTGGTGTGCGATCCGCCGCCGAGGCTGCCCGTGCCGGTGATCCGCAGGGTCGTACCGCCGGCGGTCGAGAGGGCGCTTCCGGCTACCAGGCTTCCGCTGATTTCCAGCACTCCCTGGACGACTCCAGTGGTGCCGGTGTGGGTGTTGGTGCCGGAAAGCACCAGCGTGCCTGTGCCTCGCTTGCTCACGCCGAGCGCGTTGATGCCGCCGTTGGGATTGGCGATGGGCGAGGCGTAGGTGAATGAGCCACCCGCGTTCGTGGTGTTGATCCCGAGGTTCGAGCCTTTCAGGAAGCCGCTGGTGGTCGTGCCCAGTGTCTTGATGGCATCGAGATTCGCCGAGGTGAACTCCCCTGCGCCGCCGACATTGAAGGTCGCGGTCGCACCGGAATTGACCGTCAGGTTGGTGGCGGTCCAGCTCGCCGGAGTGTTATTGTAAAACGCCGTCTGCTTTGCGAACTGCAGGTTGCCGCTCGCCGCACGGGTGGTGCCGGTGTAGGTGTTGACACCGGACAAGATCACCGAGGTGCCGTTCGTTACGAGGTTACCGGCTCCTGTGATCGAGTTTGTGGCATTGCTGAAGATGGCGTTCTTGTCGGCATAGACGGCAGTGATGGTATTGGTTCCGCTCAGGGTGATAGTGCCGCCGTAGGTCACCACCCCGTCCTCGGAGGTCAGGGTGGCATCGTTCAGGTTGATGTTGTTGGCGTAGCTTTGCGCGTTGCCGGTACTGGCGGTGAAGATGCGCAGGTTGCCGCCCGAATTCACCGTCACTGCACCCGCGCCGAGGCCGGATTTGGCACCTGCGGCGATGGGCGTCGCCACGGTGAGCGTGCCGCCGGTGACGGTGGTGCCGCCGCTGAAATCATTCGTGCTCGCGACCGTGGTGTTTCCCAGTGTGACGTTGCCCGCGGTGCTGAGGGAGACTGCTCCGCTGCCATTGTTGGTGATTTTCGCGACCACCACCGGGGCGTTCGCCCCTGAATTGGCGAGGAACACGTTGCCGGGTGTATCGGCGGCTCCGCCTGCGGTCAGCGAGCCGTTTTGAAGGGTGGCGACCGAGCTGCCGACACCGGAGATCAGCTCGCCATCGGCAGCGAGCCGGAGCGTCTGGCCTCCGAAGTCGACCGTGGTGGCGGTGGTGGCCGTGTGCAGCATCGACCGGATGTCCGTGGTCGCAGCTCCGAGCAGGATGTTGCCAGCGGTTCCGGTTCCCTCGATGGTGCGGACGATCGACCCCGCGGCCGAGGGGATGCTCTTCGTCCCCGAGGACAGATTGGTGACGTCGACGTAGGATACGCCTGGAGCGGCGATGATATTCCCGGCGCCGTCATTGGCCGCGAATTGGATGCCTCCTAACAAGGTGCGGGGCAGATAACCCTGGGCGTTGTTGGCGTTTGTCGTCGTCGCCAGACCGCCGAGTTGGACATTCAGCAAGCCGTTGGTGACGTAGTTGCCGAGTGCGATCGTGGCGAGATTCGCGCCACTGACCGTGACGGCCGACGCACCGTTGATCGTGACGGCGCCGACGAGTTCCGCGTGGGAGCCCGAAGCGCCGGTCATTTGCAGGGTCGAGTTATTGAGGGTCAGCGCGGCGCTGTCGGAAAGCTTGCTGGTGTCGCTGCCCGAGTAATCGAGCGCCAAGATGCCACCGGTGGAGGTCGTCGCGCCGCTGAAGGTGTTCGCGCCACCGGCAAGGGTTCCGCCGAGTGCCAGGGTCGAGGTTCCGGTCTTGTTAATGCTGCCGGCCCCCGAAATGACGCCGAGGTAGGTTTGGACTGCATTGCCCGAAAAGGTGACCGGGCCGTTGAGCGTGATGTTACTGTCGATGGACGAGGCATTGCCCAGGTTGCCAATGATGGCCCCGGCATTGGCCACGATCGGGCGCGTGACATTCGGGCTGGTGTTTCCCCACACCCCGAGGGTTCCGCCATTGTTGACGGTGATGGTCCCGGTGCCTCCGAGGGTCGAGGTCGTCGTCTCGATGCCGAAGATACCGGCGTTGATCACGATGTTGCCACTGGTGATCTCACCGCCGACCACGGAGACTTGGTTGCCGTCGATCTTGGTCAGGGTGTTGCCTGCCAGGTCGAGCCTCGGCGTGGTGCCGGGACGGATATCGAAGCGCCCGGTGCCGCCGATGGTGGCGTCGGCAGTGAGTTCCAGGCGATTGACCGAGTTGAGTTGGTCCGCGCCGGTATTGATCAGCGCGCCGGCATTGCCTGCGCCGGTGCCTGCAATCCGGAAAATTTCGGTGTTGGTGACCGCCTGATTGTTCAGATCGAGGGTGGCACCACTGGAAACGAGGGTCTCCGCCCCTCCGCCGCCCGCGCCAAGTGCGGCGGCGTTGCCGAGTTTCAGCGTTCCTGCGGTGACCAGGGTTTGTCCGGTGTAGGTATTGGCACCGCTCAGGACCAGCGTGCCAGCCCCGGCCTTGGTGAGCGAGCTGAGGCCCAGGGTGTTGTCGGCGAGGGTCTCGGCAATGGTGGCGGTGTCCGCGGCGTTCGTCACCGTGATGATGCTGGCCTGGTCATTGGCCAGATTGAAGGAGCCTGCGCCGCCGGCGATGGTGAACCCCCCGGCACCGAAGGTAATGTCGTTGAACGTGTTCGCCGTGGTGACGGTCACCGTTTCGGGCGTGCCACTGAAGATGGCGTTCTCATTCTGGGACCATGGCACGTTACCGGGCAGCCAGTTGGTGCTGCCGGCGTCGGTACCCCAGTTGTTGGTCGGGCCGGCTGGGTTCCAAGTGAGGTCGGCCCAGAGGGGCAGGGGCAGCGCGACTGCGGTCAGGAGCAGGGCACGACGGCCGATCAGAGGGAGACGGAATTGGGTTTTCATCGAGGTTCTTTGGATTTCTTGGGTCTTAACTTGGGTCTTAGAGGGAGCATTCGGGCAAAATGCTCACTCTACGGGTTCAAAAACGCCGTTAAATTTCGGCGACAACATGGAGTAATGTCGCGTCATCGCCAGAGATGACATAAAGTTTCATCCTTGGTCGATTCGGCGACCGGCGAGTGGGAATTGAAGGCGGGTCGGGGGACGGAAGTGGGTTTCGCGTTGCCCGTTGGGTACCAGTCTATCTCGTCGCGCTTCGGCCGGTTTTCAAGTGGGCGCTGCCAATTCCGCACGACCGGTGTGAATCCGCCGGAGTAGGCCGGAAACATCATGGCGGGAGGCAGGTTTTGCCGGACACTGGTCCGCCTGTATGAAGACCTTCCCGCTTGTCCTCCTTGCCGGTGTCATGGTGCTCGCCGCGACCGCCGCGGAAACCCGGACCTGGGTTTCCAATGATGGCCGGCCGATCGAAGGCGAGTACCTCCGCGCGAATTCAGAAGCCGTGGTGCTCCGCAAGAAGGACGGGAGCGAGCTCTCGGTCCGCCTGAAGTTCCTCAGCGTCGCCGACCGGGAGTTCGTGCAGCAGAAGGTCGCCGCCGCAACCCCCGCCGAGGCGAAGGAAGAAAAGGTGCGCAACGACCTGAAATACCAGCTTTCCGGCGGCCATGAGAAGTGGCCGGAGGATCGCAAGAAGCGCATCACGGATGCGATGGACGCCGCGGTCACGCTCTACAACAAGACCGGCAGCTTCAAGAAACAGCTCACCGCCAATAATAGCCCCGGCACCCCGACGGCGGACGCGAACTACGACGGCTGGATCAATTGGGGCGGCACGATCAACGCCCGTGTGGCATTGCACGAGATCGGCCACACGCTCGGCATCGGCACGCATCCGAATTGGCAAGCGAACATCAAGGAAGGCAAGTGGACCGGCAAATACGCGCTGGAGCAGCTCCGCGAGTTCGATGGGAAGGACGCGGTGCTCCACGCCGACCGCATGCACTTCTGGCCCTACGGCCTCAATTTCGACAACGAGTCGAGCAAGGAGAACGACCTGCGCCACGTGAAAATGGTCGCGGCGATGCGCAAGGACATGGGAATCGATTAAATCACCCGATCACGCACGGCAGCAGCACCGCGTCGCGCATGCCATGGATCTTCTTCTTATCCGCGGGGGCGAGGGTGGCCAGCGCGCCGGCGAGCGAGGTTTTGCCCTGATCGTCCGTGAAGTAGTAAGGGCAGAGGCGGACGCGGCCTTTCATGAGATAGACGCTGCCGTCCTCGCGGAACACCGGGTGCTCGATCAGGCGGCCTTCGCTGAAGGACTGCATGATCCACGGCTGCTGGTCGAAGTCTTCCGTGGCGATGCGGATGCGCTCGGCCCAATCCGCTTGCGATAGATCGTGGCCGACGTGGACGCCGCGCGAGCCCCAGGCGGTCTCGTGAAAGCCGCTGATCTTGAGAACGAGGCGGCGCTGCTTCTGGCTGAAGGCGGCAACCTCGTCCCATGAATTCACGCCGAGCACCGGCAGCGCGGCTTGCGGCGGGAGCGGCGAGGGATCGACCACCCAGCCATGCGGGACAATGTCCCGCACGCGAGACAGGTGGCTGCCGCGGAGCGCCTGCTCCCAGATGGGCTTCAAGGCCGGCGTCCACAGCAGGGCGAGCCACAGCTTGTCTTCCAAGTGGGGCTTGCAGGGTGGTGTGAGCCGTATTTCCCCGGCTGCGGATTTTTCCGCGAGGTGGCGCGCTTCGGGGACAGACTCCCAGTCGAACCACTCGAAGAAGCGGTAGAGGGCGCGCTCGTCGGGCTGATACTCCTCGGCGGGCTCGACGGTGCGGCCGCCGCCGCTTCCGCGGGCCAGCCATTCGAGTTCGCGGCGATAGTCGGCGGCTTCCTCGGCAATCAGGATCGCGCCGCCCTCCGGCAGCACCGAGGAAAACCCGGCGAGCATGCCATCCCCCCCGCCGAGCACGTTGAAGCCGGCTTCGGCGTAGGTCCGCGACAGCCACGCGGTGATGCCGAGGCCGCCGGGCACCGAGTCCAGTTCGGTCAGCGAAAACTTGCCATCGTCCATCAGGATCAGGTCCGGGCGGATGACGCGGGGCAGGGTGTCGCGGAATTCGGGCTGGCGCTGGAGTTCGGCCATCCAGGCCGGCTTCCCGGTGTCGAGCAGCTCGGCGATCCAGCGCGGCATTTTTCCCGTGGCGCTGCGGCGGTAAAGGTCGTCGCAGGCGCGTTGGAACTGCGCTAGCGGATGGCCCAGCGACTGGAGGAAACGGCCCTCCGCCTTGGTCAGCTTCAGTGGCTCCGGCGAGTACTGCCAGTTCCCTTCGAAAAGGCCGCCCTCGGGCAAAGCGGCGCGGATCTGGTCGAGGGTCAGGCTCATTGCATCGACCGCAGCGCACCGCGGATCATTTCTTCGACCGAGGCGCCGGGGAGCACGTCGAGCACCTGGCGGATCGCCTTGCGGGACTCGACCTGCTTGTAACCGAGCGCCATCAGCGCCAACTCGGCATCGGCGGTGGCCGGGGCCATCTGGCCGCTGGCGACCTCCTGCCAGGTATCGGCCACGCCGACCTTGTCCTTGAGTTCCAGCACGATCCGCTCGGCGGTTTTTTTCCCGAGGCCCTTGATCTTCGAAAGTTCGGCGGTGTCGCCATTGGCCACGCAGGCCTTGAAGCGGCCGGCGGGCATGCCGCTGAGGATGGCCATGGCGATCGCCGGGCCGATCCCGCTGACGCGGTCGATCAGCAGCAGGAACAGGTCCCGCTCCTCCTCCGTGGCGAAGCCGTAGAGGGTGTGGGCCGTTTCGCGGATGTGCAGGTGAGTCCGCAGATCGACCGGCGAACCCTCCGAAGGGTGCAGCCGGTCGAAGGTCGAGAGCGGCACGTGGACCTCGTAGCCCACGCCATTCACATCCACCACCAAGCGGTTGGGATAGGCTTCCAGCACCTTGCCACGCAGCCGTGCGATCATCGTGGGTGGAGCTTGGAGAGGGTTCGCGAACTGCCAAGGGCGAAGTTCCGGCATGACTTCCGGCGGGGAAAATGGGCGGATTTTCCCCGTGAAAACCCGGCTTTACACGGGGGACGCCGCTCCTATAGTGCGCGCCCCATGACCGTTTTGGCCACCCTTCTCGACATCAGCATCAATCTGCTGCTGTTCGTCTTCGTCGTCGTCTGCCTCTTGATGAGCATGATCATCCTGATGCAGCGCCCGAAGAATGAAGGCCTCGGAGCGGCGTTCGGTTCGAACACGACCGACCAGCTTTTCGGTGCCCGCACCACCAATGTCCTGCAGAAGGCCACGGTCTATCTTTCCAGCCTGTTTTTCGTGATCACGCTCACGCTGGCCGTGCTGATGACGAAGCGCAACGGCAGCCAACTGAGCCTTCAGGCCGCGGTGGTGCCGCCGGCAGAAGAGAAGGTTGAAGAAAAGCCGGCCTCGATCGCCGAAGAGGCGGGCGAAAAGGCGCTGGAGCCCGAAGCCGTGACGCCGCCGGTACAAGTGCCGGCCGAGACTCCGGCGACCACGCCGGCTGAGACGACTCCGGAACCCAAGCCCGAGGATGCCCCCAAGCCGGAAACCACCCCGGCTGAGGAAACCACGCCGCCTGCCGAAGAGACCAAGCCAGCGGAGGAAACGAAACCCGCTGAGGAGCCCTGAGGGGCCCTGGTGCTACTTTCAAGCGAGGCGCGTGGCGAAAATGCCCCGCGCCTTTTTCTTTGGCGGGGGATTCCCCTTGGCCACCGGCACGGCCCGCGCTTGATTCGCCCGCAGCATGACTCCTGATGCCGAGCTTCCCGTCTGGGCGCGCGAAGACGCCTTCCCGGAAGCCGGCCCCGGTTGGGGCTGGGTGGACCGCAAGGGCCGCCGGGTGGCGGTCGAGGGCTTCGAGGAACTCTCCCAAGCCATCGTCGAGGACGCCGGTGCGAGGGTCGATCTGGTGTGGACGCCGGACGCCCGCGGCTGGGTGCTGCCCGAGGAAATCCCGGCGCTCCATCCCGCGCTACGCGAAGCCCGCCTCCGCTGGGCCAGATGGGAGATCGGGGAGGGAAAGCGGCAGATGGGGATTTTCGCCGCGGCATTCGCCGTGGTGATGGGGTTTCATTGGTATCGCGGCGAGGGCATGTTCTCCAGCGGCACGCTCGGGCTGGCGCTGTTGCTGTTCTTCATCTTCGGCTTCCTGCCGTGGTATCAGGGACACAAGCGGCTGCGGAAGGCGCGGAAATGGGCGGCCGGGGAGATGGCGGAGGATGCGCCGGTGCTGCGCTTCGAAACGTGGCTGTCCATCCAGCCGGCACCCGTGACCCGGCTCCTGCTGGGGCTGATGGTGCTGGTGGGCTTGGTGCAGATCTACGTCGAGTGGAGTTCCAAGATGCCTTCCCAGCTCGGAATGGTCAGCGTGGATCGGGCGGCTTTGACCAAGCTCTCCGGGCGGCCGGGCGACTGGTGGCGATTGCTCACCGGGCCCTTCCTCCACGGCCACTGGTTGCACTGGCTGATGAATGCCTCGGCGCTGGCTTACCTCGGCAAGCGGGTCGAGGTGTTTGCCCGGTGGCCGCACGTGGCGCTCGCGTTCCTGATCTCGATGTGGATCGGCGGCGAGGCGTCGGCCCGCTTCATGACCAAGGCTTCGGTCGGCATTTCGGGCGGGCTCATGGGCTTGCTCGGCTTCCTGCTCGTCTTCGAGTCGATGCACCGCTTGCTGGTGCCGGAAAGCGCGCGTCGGCGTTTGCTCGCGGGCATCGTGATGACCGCCGTGCTCGGCTATGCGTTCCGCCACTTCATCGACAATGCCGCCCACGCTGGCGGCCTCGTGGCTGGCATGATTTACGCCGCGATGGTGTTTCCGAAATCCTCGTCGCCCCATCGTCCTCGGACGACCTCCGCCGATCTCATCTTCGGCGGCGCGGCGGTCGGGCTGCTGGTGGCCTCGGCGCTGCTGGCGTGCATGAAGATGCTGGGATAATTCAGGGCCTCATCTCTTGCACTTCTGTCGAGCGCGCCTTCACCTGATCCCATGAAAGACCGGACTCGGGGTTCGCCCGGAACTTGCTTCGCCGCGCGATGAGTTCGTTCCGTTTCTCCTCACCGACCTCTTCAAGGGGCTCGTCGGCGAGGCTGTCCCAAAGGTCTTCGACCAATTCGATGCGCTCGGCCCGGCTCAGTTTGAAGAGTTCGGCGTAGTCCATCTTCATGTCTCTTTCATACCGGCGGAACATGTTCCGCGCAACCATCGACAGCGAGCGTTCAGGACGCCGATCCGTAGCGGATCTCGCGCACCATCCGCAGCGCGCCTTCCATCGTGCGGGCGGCATTCGCCACCCACTCCTCGCCGAACTCGCCGAAGCCGAGCGGCTTGGCGGCGGCGCACAGCAGCGCGGCCAGCACGAGTTGATTGGCCAGGTAGATGATCACCAGCGAGAGGAAGGTGCCGTTTTCCCGCAGGTCCGGCTGGTCGCGCGGGATCATCCACAGCGTCCAAAGCAGGTGGAAGGCCCAGAAGAAACCGACCCAGCCGAAGAGGATCTTATCCGTCACCGGGGGCAGCTCGAACGCCAAGCCTAACAGCAGGTGCAGCACCACGCCAAGCGCGGCCCACAGCGGCACGAAGTAGGGCGACAGCGCGATGAAGATGTTCGACTTGTTCGTCGTGACGTAGCCGCCGTCGAGGCTGACGCCCCAGTCGCTGACCCGGCCGCGGAAGGCCCAGATCGAGAGGATGTGGGTCAGCTCGTGGCCCAGCACGTAGAGGTAGAGGAAGAACGACCGCAGCAGGCCGCTGAAGAACCACCCGGTCATCAGCAGCACGCCGATGGCGAAGTACCAGAACGCCGGCATTTCCCAGAATTCGCGCTTCTGGGCAGCGTCGCTGAACTGCATGAAGAAGGTCCACGAGGTGATCCAGCACAGCGGCAGCAGCAGCAGCCCCATCAGCCAGCGGAACATCCGTATAACGAGCCCGGCGGGTGGGTCCTCGTAGCCGAAGACCGCCGTGCCCGCGATCGACGCGCGGACGTGCTTCAGGTCGCGCTGGCCGAGCCGGCGGTTGATCCGCTCATGGGCCCGCGCGTTCGCCTTGGCCAGGATTTCGGAAAACGACTGGCGGCGCTTGCGACGGGCATTTCCCGTCGTTGAGCCTAGCCGGATCTGCTTCTTGGGGGTCCTCGCCATGCGCGCGGACCTGATTACTTCGGGAAACTTAAGGAATCAAGATCGAATAGGTGTTCAAACGATCTTGAGGCGCGCCAGGTCCTGGGTGTCCACGAGGCCGACCGCGCGGCCTTCCGCATCGAGCACCACCACGTCGTCCACGCGATGCGAGCCGATCGTTTGCACCGCCTCGACCGCCAGTGAATCGGCGTCCACGCTGATCGGCTTGCGGGTCATGAACTCCGCCACCGGCCGGTCGCCGACGTGCGGGTCGGCTTGATAGCAGCGGGCGAAATCGCCGTGGGTGAAGATGCCGCCCAGCTTGCCATCTGCGGCCGTGACGACACACGCACCGGATCGGGCCTTGGTCATCGCGACCAGTGCCTCGCGGACCGTGGAACCGTCGGCGACTTGGGCGAGCTGCTCCCCGGCGCGCATGATGTCGGAGACGCGGGTCAACAAAGCGCGGCCGAGCGCCCCGCCGGGATGGTAGCGCGCGAATTGCTTCTCGGTGAAGCCGCGCGCCTCGAGCAGGACCATCGCCAGCGCGTCACCCATCACCAGCATGGCGGTGGAGGAGGAGGTCGGCGCGAGATTCATCGGGCAAGCCTCGCGGTCCACGGAGGTATCGAGCACCACGTCGCTGTGCTCGCCGAGGGTCGAGGCCGGCTTGCCGGTGAGGGCGATGACTTGGACGCCGAAGCGCTTCACGTGCGGCAGTAGGTCAAGCAGCTCGGCGGTCTCGCCGGAGTAGGAGAGCATCAGCACCGCATCGCCATCGGAAAGGATGCCGAGGTCGCCGTGGAGGGCATTTTGGGAATTGAGCACCACGGCGGTCGCGCCGGTGGAGTTCAGCGTGGCGGCGATCTTGTGGCCGATGTTCCCGGACTTCCCGATGCCGACGACGACGATCTTGCCGCGGCGGTCGAGGGTGTCCTTGAGCATTTCCACGGCGCGGGTGAAGCCGCCGTCGAGCCGCGCCGCCATCCCTTGCAGCGCAACGGTCTCGATCTCGATGACTTGCCGTGCCTTCGCCAGAAACTCCATGCGCAGAGCATGGACGGCCCCGTCCCGGTTCGGGAACGACAAATTCCCGGCAATGCAAACCCGGGAATGGCAGGGGAGCGTGACGGCGGGGATCCTGCAAGCGGTTGTCAGATGTCATTCTGGCTGCGCGTTTCGACGAGGTCGGCCCTTCGGATGGCGCTAGCAAGAAGCGGTGCCGAAATCAGAACGGCGGTGACAAAGCAGAACGTGATGTCCGCGACAAAGGTCGGGTGCCGATCCGTTCTAAGGCCGTTCGCCGTGGCAGAGAGCGCCAGCACGATGCCGATGAATCCGTGGAACGGTCCGAGAAGGCGCACCAGACCTTCGAAAGTTGCAGGTTTGATACAGGCCAATGCCGAGGCAATCCCGATGCAACCGAACGACGCGGAGGCCATCTTCAGCCAGTAATCAAGGAGCGGCTGGTAGCTGATGCGATCCGCTCCCATCAGGTAGAGCTGATACGAAGCGGAGTCCCATGAAGAGAAGGTGAACATGAACGAGATTCCCCATCCGATGCTGCTGAGCAACAGCCCTAGGCGGAGGACGCGCAACCATCCCGATGATTCCGGGATCAGACTTTTTCTTTGCCGGACCATCGTATGACTCTCTCCACTGCCGAAACACGGTGACGGCCGCCAAGTTGCGTCAGCCGGACCTCTTGATTCACGCCGTCCGGCGGCTGCGAATGCCGCTCCAGAATTCCGATTCGCTCAAGGCGGTCGTTTCGCCGCTTTCAAGCCCGTCGTCGCGACGGGTGGCTTCTTCCAAGAGATCATCCGCTGTCACCGCAGGTCCCACGCTTCGGAGCAATTCACCGGCGAGCTTGAACCGGGAACGCAGCGGCAATTTCAGCGCAAGCGCTTGGATTTCGGAAGCCGAAGGCATCGCGGTTAGGATATCGGATGAAGGCTCTCCCGAAAGGCAAAACTCCGGTTGGCTTGCGGCGACGTTTCAGCGTCAGGGCTGCTCTTTCACGTCCAGTGAGAGGTCGTCGAGGTAGAACACCGAGTCCTTCTCCCCGCGCGAGTCGATGGAGAGGGTCAGTTCGCGGTCCTTGAGGTTGAGGACAGGAGGCCGCTGTTCAACCATTACGTCGCTGGGCATGCGCTCGAGATTTTCGCCGAGGTCGAACTCGATGCGGAGCGCCTGCCAGCCGGGCTCCGTGGAAAGCTGGAGCTGTTGGTTCGCGGCTTCGTACTGGATCATCGCGGGACGTCCGCTGGCGACCACGCGGAGGGCGGAGCGGAGGACTGGCAGCGCGGTGCTTTCGGCGTAGGTCCAGCCGGTCAGCACGTAGCGGGCACCCGGTTGGGCAGTGATGGGATTGCCATTTTTATCCCGCAGTCGCTGGGTGAGATAGGCTCCTCTCTTCATCCGCGCGACGTTCCGGCCGGATCTGGCGTAGATCCTTCCTTCGGTGACGCGGGCAACTTCGCAAAGGTCGACGTCCTGCGTGGTGAAATAGTCCTGCCAGTCGATGAGCGCGGAGGTGCTGCCCGTGGGATTCAGCGAGAGGTCGGTGGTTTCGAAGCCGGGATTTCTCAGGACCGGTGCGTCCACGGGATGAAGGAATCCCGGGAGCAGGACTGCCGCGGCGACCGCGATGGCAAGCGCGCAAACCCCGCCGACGACCGCGAAAATGCGGCGGCGTTGCTTGGGGTCGGGGCGGTCCAAGCGGCTCCGCGGTCCGACGCGGAGTTCCTGGCTGCGCTGGATTTCCATCGCGGGCCGGCCGTCCCGCCGGGCCAGGACCACTCGGCGGGTTTCGAGCCATTCGAGTTCGCTGGGTTCGAGGGCCTCCTTCAGGTCCGCGTCGAAGAGGAGTCGCTGGGCAAAGCGGTCGCGGGCGGAGGGATCTTCGCGAAGCAACTCCTCCAGGCGCTGGTGTCCCGCCTCATCGAGACGTTGGTCGAGGAATCTGGCGAAGAGCTCGGTGAGCTCGTCGGCATCGGGAGGATGGACGGGCAGTTCGCTCATTCCGACGGGGTGAGCTGACGGGTCACACAATCCCGGAGCAGCGCCCGCAGCCGTTCGAGGCGCTTGTAGAGGGTTTCCAGCGTCTTGCCGGCGCGCTGGGCTTCCTTGGAAAGTTCACTGGGACTTTCGTCGCCGTAGCGCAGCCGGATCAGCGCCTGCTGGTCGGCACTTAGCCGGCCGATGCAATGCCGCAACGCCTCAACCCGGTCGGTCGGCTCGGTGGAAGCGGGGCGCTCCTGCGCCGCCACGGCATCCGCGAGCGACTGGGCCACGTCCGGCGCGAGGAGTTGCAGCCGGCTGCCGTGAAACTTCCGCCGGGCCGCCATGCCGATGTGCCGGGCGCAGGCGAGGGCATGGTGGAGAAAGGCCTGGTCGCCGTCATCCAGCGGCCCTTTCCGCCAGGCAACGAGGGCCACTTCCTGCACGCAATCGTCGAGCAGGCTGCCGTCGGGGACGAAGCTGGCGAGGTAGGCGCGGACCGACCGATGGGACTGCTGCCAGTATTCGGAGAACCGGCGGACGTGCTCGGCATCCTGTCCCGCCAATGCGTTTTCCCCGCCGGCCGCCAACAGGCGTTCGGGAGAATTGGCGAGGCTCAGCGAATGGGACATGGCGACGTGCGGTCGGGCATCCAGGGGTGGGGCCGGGGTAAAACGGCCCCTTGGGCATCCTTTACCCATGGACCGGCCGGATCCCGGAGGCGATGCAAAAATCGGGGCGGAGCCCCGGTGCCGGGGCGTTTTCGGGAGAAAAATGTCAGGTCTGCCGCCCGATGGAACACTTTCGGTCACCACCCGCATTTGAGGGGGCTTCCCGTTTTTCCGTTTAGTGCTTAAGACTCACCTCAAGTCTCGCGTAGAACGAACCCACCATTTCCGCCCGAACCCTGATGAAACCACCCTTGCCGGGCTTTGCCCGTCTCCTCGCCGCCAGCTTCCTGCTGCTGGCCCAAGCCCATGCCGCGAACAAAATCGTCTTCCTCGCCGGTGGCAAAAGCCACGGGCCGGGCGAGCACGAATTCCGCGCCGGCTGCATGCTCCTCGCGAAAGCCCTCAATGAGAGCGGGCTCGACGTGCAGGCCGAGGTCCACAGCGGCTGGCCGTCCGATGAGAAGGTGCTCGATGGGGCCAAGGCGCTGATCATTTACGCCGACGGCACCAGCGTGGTGGGCAAGGGCTGGGACAAGGTGGACCAGATGGCCAAGAGCGGCGTCGGCCTGATGTTCATGCACTACGCCGTGCATCCGTCGAAGGAGCAGGGCGACAAATACTATCGTCCCTGGATCGGTGGCGCATTCGAAGATGGTTTTTCCGTGAACCCGCATTGGGTGGCGGACCTCAAGGTGCTGCCGGATCACCCGGTGTCCCGCGGCGTCGGCTCAGTGGTCGAGGCCTACGACGAGTTTTACTACAACATGCGCTTCATGGCCGACCGGGCCAAGGTCATGGACCTCGTCACCGGCGTGCCCGATCGCGAGCGCATGAAGCGCTACATCAACCTGTGGAACCAGCACGGCGTCCAAGGCATGGGCAAAAAGCAGACGCTGATGTGGGGCATCGAGCGCCCCGACGGCGGCCGTGGCGTCGGTTTCACCGGCGGCCACTACCACCGCAATTGGTCGGTCGATGGCTTCCGCACCCTCGTTCTCAATGCGATTACTTGGACCGCCAAGGTCGAGGTCCCGAAGGACGGAGTGAAATCGAAGCCGCTCACCGAGGATGATCTGAACGCCAACCTGGATGACAAGGGCAAGGCACCTCGCCTGACCGTCGTGAAGCCGGGCGAGTTCAAGCAGATCCCCGCCGCACCGGTCCAGACCGAGCGCGAGGCGGGATTCCCGCAGCCGGACGGCCCGCAGAAGTTTGAGAACGCCGGCCGCAAGCCGGCCGCCGCCAAGGGTGGCCCCGTCAAGCCGGTCGCGGAAACCCCGGCGATGAATTCGAAGAGCCCGCGTCTCCACGACATCAAGGCGAAGATCGAGGACGCGAAGGAACTCTACCTTGTGGTCTCCGACAACGGCGACATGTCCTTCGACTGGGCGAACTGGATCGAGCCGAAGATCTTCTTCAAGGACGGCACCTCCAAGGACCTCACCGAGCTTCCATGGACTTCCGCCAGCGCCGGTTGGGAACAACCGAAGGTTGGCAAGAGTGTCGGCGGCCAGGCGCTGACCATCGACAAGAATGCTTACGACAAGGGCATCGGCACCCATGCTGCCTCGACGATCGTTTACAAGCTGCCGGAGAACGTCCGCGGCTTCACCGCGAAGGTCGGGATCGATGACGGCGGGATGTTCCAGCAGGGCAAGACGCAGGCTTCCGACGTGAAGTTCGCGGTCTACACCGAGAAGCCGCCGCTCGCCGGCGAGCAAGGCGACACGCTGGTGCCGGAAGATCTTTTCACCACGCCGGACAACAACCTGGAGGTCACCGTGTGGGCGACCACGCCGATGTTGAAGAACCCGACCAACATCGACTTCGATGCGGAGGGCCGGCTCTACGTCGCCGAGGGCGCGAACTACCGCCACGCCAATGGCGCTGCCCCTGAAGGCGACCGCGTCGTGATCCTCTCCGACACGGATGGCAACGGCCAGGCGGACACCACCGAGGTCTTCACGCAGGACAAGAATCTGGAGTCTCCGCTCGGGGTGGCGGTGATCGAGAACAAGATCATCGTTTCCCAGCCGCCGGACATGATCGTTTACACCGACGTGAATGGCGACCGGAAGTTCGATCCCGCTGTAGACAAGCGCGAGGTACTGCTCACCGGCTTCAATGCCCGCCAGCACGACCACTCGCTGCACAGCGTGACGGTCGGTCCCGATGGCTTGTGGAATTTCAACAACGGCAACTGCGGTGGCATCTTCACCGACAAGTCGGGCAAGACCTTCCGCGTCGGCAGCGACTACTACAAGAGCGGCGGCGGCACTTGGTACTCCGACACGCGCTCCGCGGCAGGCAAGCCGAGCGACGATGGCAATGTGTGGGTCGGCGGCTTCTCCGTCCGCATGAATCCGGACGGCACCAACGCCCGCATCGTCGGCCATAACTACCGCAACTCCTACGAGCAGGCGCTGACGTCGTTTGGCGACATGTTCCAGAGCGACAATGACGACCCGCCAGCCTGCCGCGTGGCCGAGATCATCGAAGGTGGCAATGCCGGCTTCTCCTCGGCCGACGGCCAGCGCACGTGGAATGCCGACCGTCGCCCGGGCCAGGACACGCCGACCGCCGAGTGGCGTCAGGAAGATCCCGGCACCATGCCTTCGGGCGATGTTTACGGCGGCGGTTCTCCGACCGGTGTTGCCTTCTATGAGAACGGCGCGCTTGGTGACAAGTGGCAGGGACTGCTGCTCGCCTGCGAGGCCGGCAAGAACGTGGTCTTCGGCTATCTTCCGGTGCCCGATGGCGCGGGCTTCAAGCTCGAGCGGATCGACTTCCTCACCTCTAACAAGGAGAAGGAATTCGCCGGATCCGATTTCCTCGGCGGCAAAGCGAGCGGCGAGCTCAAGACGCTCTTCCGCCCGGCCGACGTGACCGTCGGTCCCGATGGCGCGCTCTATGTGGCCGACTGGTTCGACCCGCGCGTGGGTGGCCACGGCACGATGGACAAGTCCGGCTCGGGCACCATCTACCGCATTGCACCGAAGGGTTTCAAATCGGTTGTGCCGAAGCTCGACCTGACCACCACCGAAGGCCAGATCGCCGCGCTCAAGAGCCCGGCGGTGAACGTGCGCAACAGCGGCTTCGTCCGCCTCAAGGCCCAAGGCGAAAAGGCCGTGCCCGCGCTTGTCGAGCTGCTCAAGGACAAGAACCCTTACATCGCCGCCCGTGCCGTGTGGCTGCTCGCCCAGGTCGGTCCGTCCGGTGAAAAGGTCGTCTCCGATCTGCTCTCGTCGGACAATGCCCGCACCCGTCTTGTCGCTTGTCGCGCGGTTCGCGCGGCCGGTGGGGATGTCGTGAAGCTGGCTGAGAAGATGGCCGCCGATCCATCCCCGATGGTTCGCCGCGAGATCGCTCTTTCGCTGCGTGATGTGCCGGCGAGCAAGGCACTGCCGTTCCTCGTTACCGTCGGCGAGAAATTCGACGGCAAGGATCGTGCCTATCTCGAGGCCTTCGGTCTCGGCTGCACCGGCAAGGAGGCCGTGGTGTACGATGCCCTTCGTAGCAAGGTCACCGCTTCGCCCGACATGTGGACGGATGCCTTCGCCTGGCTCGCCTGGCGCCTCCATCCGCCGCAAGCGGTGGCCGACCAGAAGGCGCGTGCGCTTTCCGGCAAGGTCAGCGCGGATCAGTCGAAGCTGACGCTCACTGCACTCGGCTTCACCAACAGCGCCGCCGCCGCCACCGCGATGATCGAACTCGCGAACACCGCCGGCTTTGTCCACAAGGACCTGGCCAACTGGTGGGTGAATAATCGCAAGGGCAACCTGTGGAAGCCCTTCAATGTGGACGGCATCCTCAAGGCCATGGGCCAGGATCCGGTGAACACGAAGCTGGTGGCGGTGGAGATGCCTGCCGAGCCCGCGAATGCACCGAAGCTCCCGCCGACCGCGGAGATCCTCAAGCTGCAGGGCGATGCGGTGCGTGGCAAAACAGCGGTTGCCGCTTGCTACATGTGCCACCGCTTCGGCGATACCGGTGCCGATTACGGCCCGGACCTCACCAGCTTCGGCAAGCAGCAGCCTGCGGAAGTCATCATCAATGCCATCGTGACTCCATCGGCCGATGTCTCGCACGGCTACGACGGCACCGAGATCAAGACGAAGGATGGCATCACTATCATGGGCATGGTGCTCAGCGACAGTGACCCGGTCATCGTGAAATGCCTCGGCGGCCAGACCCAGACCATCGCCAAGTCCCGCATCGCGAGCATGAAGAAGATGGAAAAGTCGCTGATGTACTCACCTGCGATGCTCGGCCTGACGCCGCAGTCGGTGGCCGACATCACGGCTTACATGAAAGGCCTGTGATCAACGCCTGATTGCTCTGAACAAAGCCCGGCACTAACAGGTGCCGGGCTTTTTTATTCATGCCGGGGCTCATGGCGGTGCGTTGGCTGGAGGGCCTTGCGAAAATTAATTTTCGGGGAGCGGAGGTTTGAAGTGAACCGCGAAATAACGCGAAATACGCGAAATCTGTTAGAATGGGGATCTTCTCCCGCCTTTAGATTTCGCGCTCTTTCGCGTTATTTCGCGGTTCAATTTCTTCGTCCGAACTCGGCTTGGAGGGCCACGTTCCAGAGCGGAGCGCCCTAGACCCTGAAGATCTCATCCAGTTCGATCACGTGCTTTCCGTCTGGGAATGCCTTGGGCGCTTTGGCCAGCTTCTCGGCAAGGGTTGAGGTCGGCATTGGCCGGAATTTCCGGAACAAGCCGAGACCATTCACAACCTTCAAGGCCTGGGCCATCATTCTCTCGCTGGGCCGATCACTATCCTTCCGAAGCAGAAAGCCCGGCCTGAAAATCAGGCATTGGTCGAAGCTCAGGTTGGCGATGTGCTCATCAAGCGAGCCCTTCATCTTGGAGTAAAAGACCTTGCTCGTGGTGGATGCGCCATAGGCAGACAACACCACTGCCCGGCGGACTCCATTTCGCTTCGCGAGTTCGGCGAATTTCGCGGGGATGTCATGGTCGATGTGCCACTGTTTTTCCTTCGAGCCAGCCGCCTTCAGCGTTGTGCCAAGGCATGTAAACCAGACGTCCCCGCGGATGAAATCCGAGACCTCCTCGAGCTTCTCGAAGTCAGTGACGACTTCGGAATACAAGGGGTGTACCAATCCGCTTGAGCGACGCACAAACGCCACCACCTCCGTGTAGCTCGGATCCTCTAACAGAATCCTCACGAGATCTTTGCCCGTGGCTCCGGTGGCACCGATGATCAACGCTTTCATTGGGGAATTGGTGTGGAGAGAAGAAATGCCGCTTGGAGCGATTCAAGGGATGCCTCAGGCGAAGTGGTAGCGGGAAAGCCAGTGGGCATAGGAAGGCGGCAGGACCGAGGAGGGGTTGGGGAGACCCAGCTCGCGGGCAGCCGCCAAGGGCCAGTGCGGATTGGCCAGCAGCGGTCGGCCGAGCATCACGAGGTCGGCGGCTCCTTCCTGAAGCATTTCCTCGGCGAGTGCCGGGGTGTTGATGTTCCAGGAGGTGGAGCCAGGCAGGCCGGTTTCATTCAGGAAGCGTTTGGAGATTTCCCGGAGCTGCCCCGGACCCCACGGGATCTTCGCGGTGGGGGTCGAGAAGCTCATGCTGACGTCGAGGAAGTCCAGGCCGAGTTCTGCAAAGCGTTTGGCCAGGGCGATCGATTCCGCGAGGGTCTCCTCGTTGCGCTCGTCGAACTCGATCACGCCGAGGCGCGCGGCCAGTGGCAGGTGATCGGGCCAGACCGAGCGCACGGCTTCGAGCGTTTCCAGCATGAAGCGCGCCCGGTTTTCGGCGCTGCCGCCGTATTCGTCGGTGCGGTGGTTCGACCATGGCGAGAGAAAATTCTGCGCCAGATAGCCGTGGGCGAAGTGCAGCAGGAGGAACTCGAAGCCAGTGTCGCGCGCCCGTTTTGCAGCGGAGACAAAGTCTTCCCTCACCCGGGCGATGTCCGCCTTCGTCATCTCCCGCGGAACGCGTGGAAGGCCCTCGCCGTAGGCCACCGCACTGGGTGCAATGGTTTCCCAACTGCGGGGATCGCCCGCCGGAATGTGGTCGTCGCCCTCCCACGGCAGATTGGCCGAGGCCTTGCGGCCGGCGTGGCCGATCTGGATGCCGGCGATTGCGCCGCCGGAGCGGATGCCTTCCACGATCGGCTTCAAGGCCGCCGCGTGCTCGTCGCTCCAGAGGCCGAGGCACGCCGGGGTGATGCGTCCTTCGGGGCTGACTCCTGTGGCCTCGACCACTACCAGTCCGGCACCGCCACGGGCGAGCGACTCGTAGTGGGTGGGGTGCCAATCGGTGGGAAGGCCATCGAGCGCCTGATATTGGCACATCGGCGAGACGGCGATGCGGTTGCGCAGGGTGATGCCCTTGAGGGGAAGCGGAGTGAAGAGTTTGGGCGTCATGAGAGTTGATCGGTTGTGGGGTATTCTAGCGGAGCTTGCTGTTCACGAAGTCGCTTCTTCATCCATGGTTGAAGCATGGGGCCGGCGGGGCTGCGGCGCGATTGCGGAGAGCGAATTTGAGGAACAGGATGAGCATGAGTGTCATCGGTTTGGTTCGGTTGGGGTTCAAGCGTTGCATCTGAGGTCAGCGGGCGAGCAACTGGTCCTTCACCGCGATGGAGAAAACGGCCACGTCGATGGGATGCCTGCTGGTAACGATGTTGCCATCGACGACGACGGGCTCCTCCAGCACGGTGCCGCCGGCATTCGTGAGGTCGCTCTGGATGTTCCAGTAGCCGGTGAGCTTCTTGCCTTTCAGCAGGTCGGCCGAGGCCAGCACGAGCGGTCCATGGCAGATGGCGGCGATCAGTTTGCCGGACTGGTTGAAGTTCTTGAGGAAGCGGATCACTTCCTTGTCATGGCGCAGGTTGTCCGGGTTCCAGGCACCGCCGGGGATGAAGGCGGCATCGTATTCGTCCACCTTGATCTCATCGGCCCGGCGGTCCACTTTGATCCAGCCCACGGGATTGAGATACTGGATGGCCATCACGTGGGTCTTCGCCATTTCCGGCACGCTGAGCCCATACTGTGCCGGAGGCGGCACGAACTTCGGCGCCACGATATCGACCTGCGCGCCGAGCGCCCGGAAATACCAGACCGGCCCGGTCAGCTCGATTTCCTCGAAGCCGTCCGCGACCAGGACGGCGATGCGTTTGCCTTTCAGGGCAGTGGCGTCCTTCACCGGGGTGAGGAAGAACTCCTTCAGCTTCTCATTTCCGGGTGCATTGAGGAAGCCGGTCACCGGCAGCGCGGAAACCGCGGTCTGGGTGGAGAGCTGGTTGATGATGTCGAGTTCCCGCGCGCTGTTGTTTTGGGCGGTGGTGCTGAGAGTGGAGAGCAGGCTGAGAGCACTGGCGGCGAGGATCGGATTCACGGTTTTCATGGTTTGGTTGGAGTTGGTGGTTTTCCTGCGTGAACCCGTTGTGGATTCATCACGGCAACAGACTGCCATCGATCCGGTTATCGCGGAAATTGAATGATTGAATCACGGTAAGCGGAATATTAGATAACGTGAAGCCGTGGAACTCCGCCATCTCCGCACCTTCCAAGTCGTCGCCGAGGAACTTAATTTCAGTCGTGCCGCGAACCGGCTCCATGTCGCCCAGTCGGCGCTCAGCCGCACCATCGCGGACTTGGAATCGGAGATGGAGGTCCGGCTGTTAGATCGGAACACGCACGGCGTGGCCTTGACCGAGGCCGGAGGACTCTTCCTTGCTCGCGTTCGCCTGATCCTCGACGACACGCGGGATGCCGTGACCGAAGCGCAACGCCGGGCCCGTGGTGAGACGGGCACGCTGCGCATCGGCTTCATCGGCACGCTGAGCCAGTCGCTGCTGCCACGCCTGCTGCAAACCTACCGGGCGCTCTACCCGTCCGTGGACCTGGTCCTCAGCGAACTGGGACCCACGCCACAGCGCGAGAGGATTCTTTCCGGACATCTGGACTGCGGCTTCATTGGTTTCGCGGTGGATTCTTCCGAGCCCGGATTGGAGACCGTGGTCGTTGCCGAAGATGCCTTGATGGCTGCCATCCCTTCCAATCATCCGCTGGCGAAACAGTCTGCCATCCGCTTGGCTGACCTGAAGAACGAAGCGTTCTACCTCACTGCCCAAGCCAATGCGCCGGTGTTCAATCCGTGGCTCGTCAAGCTGTGTGAGGAGGCCGGCTTCGAGCCACGCATCGCCCGTGAAACGGACCGGGCGGCGACTGTCTTGAATTACGTGGCCGCGGGATTCGGGGTGTCCCTCTTTCCCTCCAGGATCGCTGCGTTGGCCACACCCGGCGTCTGCTTTGTGGCGTTGAAAGGACGATTGCCCAAGTATCAGTACAAACTCGCGTGGGTGCCTCGCAGCACCAACCAGGCGCTGCTCAAATTCGTGCAGCTCGTCCGGCAGCAGCGGTGATGGAAATCCTCAGCCTTGCCTCCGGACCATCTCGTTGATCCAGATCGGGGCGAAGGGAGAGGTGCAGCCCTTCGAAGTGGGATAGTCGCGGAAGACTCCCAGCTTTTCGCCGATCGCGAGCGCGCGCTTCCGATGTTCCGGGAAGTGGATGCCGATCTGGGCGAGGCAGTAGTTCATCGTCCACTGCACCGCGGGCTGTGCTCCTCCCATCTCGGCCTCGATGCGATCTAACAGCGAAGTCAGGTCGAGGCCTTCGGGCTCCTTCTCCACGCGGCGGGCGGTCAGGCTCCAGCCGGCGCGGAGGGTCATCGGGTGGCTGGACTTCATCCACTCCTCGCGCAGGGATTCTTTCTGCGGGTGGACTTTGACCACGTAGGAATCGAGCCAGTCGGCGAGATGGGTGAAGGTCACCGAGCGCACCAACTTTTCCAGCTCGGCAGGGGTGATCTGCTTGGGGTTCATCAGCAGTACCGCCAGGAGCATCGCGTCCGCGTTGCCGGTGTTCCAAAGTTCGGTGGCATGCTCCGGCTGCCCCTTGAGCTTCTTCGCCAGCACGCGGATGTCGCCGGATTTGACGCCGTACTGGTTGTCGCCGGCACCGTCACGGACATCCAGTTTCTTCACCTTCTCGTTGCCCGCGGCCTTGAGTTCCGCCATCACCTCGTCGAGCTTCATGATGGTCCCACAGCTAGTTCAAGCGGGCAGCGGAGGGCAATCGATTTTGCGTCGCGGGCGCTTCAGCAACCATCTCACCAAGCGCAGCAGCAGCACCGCGAAGACGAATTCGAATCCGAGGATCAACCAGACCGCGCCGGTAAGTGGACCGCGCTTTGCGGGCTCGCCTCCGCCGCTCAAGGAGAGCTGATGAAGGATCACGGTTTCCGCGAAATGAGGCGCGTGCTCGATATCGGAAACCATCCGCGGAAGCAGCAGCGAGCCATCCGGCAGCGGAATACTGCCAGCGATCATTTCCGCACCGAGCATGCCTGCCTTCTCATGGTCGCCATGCAGCCGGGTGGACCCGATGCCGAGCCCGGTGGCACCGGTGCCAAAGCCCCACAGCACCGGGCCGGAGTCGGCATCGAAATAGAGTTCGGGATGCTTCGAGCCGCGCGGAAATTCGCGCCAACCGGCGGCGAGGCGGCCGACCTGCCAGAAATCCGTCACCAGCTTCTGATAGAGCGCATCGGCCGCTCCCGGATCGAGATCACGGGCGTAGGAGAAGAAGAAGCCATTGGTGCAGCCGCGAGAGGGACCCCACGGTTCGCCCTCTTTCGCGATCGCCATGTAGGGCGGCAGGTCTCCCTTGAAGTTCGCCATCACTCTCTGAAAGGCCTTTCTGGCCCAGGCCTCGCGCGTCGGATCCGCCCGCCGGATCATCGCGATGCCCGCGACCACATCGCAGGGAAAGCATTGGTCCGGGTAATCATCGACCAAGCCATACGGCGAGGCATCGATGTCCGCGGCGAGGTCGTCGGTGAGCTGTTGCAGGAATGGCAGGTGCTCCGCTCTCCCTGTTAGATGGTGATGCGCCGCGAGCGAGCCGATGACGAGCATGCGGTAGAAGCAGTTCGGGTCATCGAGGTAGTCCTCGCCCCAGTATTTCTTCACCCAATGCGCGTGACCGGGATCGAGGATGATGCGCGCGCAGGCCTCGATCGCATCGTGGCCGGATTCCTTCGGTGGGCGCTTCGCCAGCGATGGGTCTGCCTCCCACTGCGCTTGCAGGTTCTCCGTGGCGAGCAGGTAGAAGAATGCGCCATAGACCGGCGACTCGGTCGCGGTGATCTGGTTGGTGCGCAGCGTTTCCGCCACCCCTGAAGCGATGCGCCGGTCCACATAGCCGGGCAGGCGGCGGGACAGGGACGCGTGGAGATTGAAGGCGTAGGTGGAAGGCGCGGCCGACCGGAGGCCGCGGTCGGTCACCAGATACCACGTCGTCTTCGCGAACGGGAACACCACGAAGGCCAGCGTGGGAATCAGGATCAGGATGCCGAGAGTTCGCAGGATCAGCTTCTTCATTCGCACGACGAGAGAGCCGCTGGTGAGCGGACTTGCCATGAGGCGTGCGTGAAAAAGCGGTGAAGGGCGGGGCGCGGGTCGCTACAACGCCGCGCGGGTCCTCGCCACCAGCGTGGAATCAGGCGCTGACGAGCCTTTCAGCCAGTGCACGCTGGCGGCGAGGAAGCGATTGCGGAACGCGGGCGACAGCGCGTGCCAGTCCTCAATGATGGCGCTGCTGAACTTGTAGTCGTGCGAGTCCGTGCCCTTCAGGTAGATCAGCCGCTGCGCGGCATCGACGAAGGTCTTCGGATCGCCGCCGGCGTCGAGGTAGGCGAGCGTGCGCCGCGCCGCCATCAGGCGATCGCTTGCCAAGCCGGAGAAGATCTCTTCCACCGCCTCGGGGCCGGGTTTGCCATCGGGCACTGGCTCGAAGGTGTCGATCTGCACGCCGTCCGTGACTCCCGCGTCGTCGCGGAAGAGCGGGAGGAAAGACGCATTCTGGAGCATCAGGAAGCGTCGTGTCTCGTCGCTTGCCGCGTGGTGGAAGGCGTAGTGAAGCGCATTGGTGGTGGTGCAGGCATGCAGGGCCACGATCCCGGGCTTGCGCATCAGCAATTCGGCGGCGGCTTGGAACATCGCATCCCATACCGGCTGCGGGCTGCTGCCGGCATTGATGAGCGCGACGACTTTCGCGGCGGCCTCGTCCCACGTGCCGGTGCGCAGCGCCGCGAGCATGTCGGCGGCGGCTTCGGGACGGTTTTCGCCGCCGTTCCATGTGGCGCGCAGTTCCCGGAGGCGTTCCTGGTTTTTTCGGCCCGGCCGGTCGGCGAGGGCATCGCGCTCGGCGGGGTTCACGCCATCGTGGGCGAGCAGGGCGTAGGATAGCGAACGCAAGACCGCCTCGGCGTGCTGCCAGCCGATCACGTGCAGCAGCCGCCAGGAATTGGCGACGTAGATCGCCTTGTGGCCGATGTCGCGGTAGTCGCGAGCGCCGTAGCGGCAAAAAAGGTCGAAGGCGGCCTGGGTGTCGCCGCCACGGGCGAGGGCGGCTGCGGCGGTATCGGCGCAGCCGGTGTCCCAAGCGTCCATGCCCATCGAGAATGCCGCGGCCGCACGGTCGGCCGAGGGCACGGCCGGCTCGTAGACGCTTTCCATGGTCCAGTCGCCGGCCTGCTTGTCGCGGGCCTGTGACGACTTGAATTGGTCGAGCGCCCAGAAGACCGGCAGCCAGCGGTCGGAGTCCGGGGCATTCAGGCTGGCGAGGTGGGCGGAATTCACCACCAGCACGGCGTGGAATTTGAAACCGACCGGCCGCGGCTGAATATTGCGGATGCCAGCGAGCAGCAGCGCGGCGACGATCTCGCGATGGGTCGTGCCACCGCGGATTTTCGCACCGACCTCTTCCAGAAGTCGCTCGCGTGGAGTCTCTTCTAACAACCTGACCAGCGGCTCGATCTCGGGACGGAAGCGGACGATGGACGGATCGAGTTTCGCGTCCTGTGCCGAAACCGGCGGCAGTCCCGCGAGAAAGCCGAGGCCGCCGAGCGCACCCGTCGCCATGAATCCCCGCCGTGTGAAATCGCCGGTCATTTTAAATCCCCCGAAGAAGCAACCGGCAATCTGCACTAGAGAACTCCAGACTGCAAGTTGCCCGGCGAAATCTTTCGGGAGGGAACAAACCGCCCCACCTATAGAACTTCACGGCCGGCACGGGGGTAAACCCAAGAAACCCCGTGCCGGCCGCGTTCTGATCGGTTGCTACAAACTGGAAGGTGAAACCCAAGAAACCAGCCGTTCGCCACAACCTATGTGAGGCTAGAATAAGCGGCGAGCGTGCCAAGTCGCGGCCAACCTTGTGGAAAAATCGCCACAAAAGGGCGCGATTTGCCCCCGGTATGAGCGCTGCAAATCGATGCACGGCACTTACTTGCCGTCGACGATTGCCAGCACGTCATCGTGCGAAAGGTCCGCCCGCTGATAGGCTCCCATGGCGTTCTCGATCATGGCGATGGAGCTCTCGCGCTCATCGTGGATGACCTGCACGTCGTGATCGCGGAGCTGCTCCACTTCCGTTTGAAACTTCGCGCGGGCGAAGATCAAGATGCCGGGATTCTTTTCCCGCACCAGCGGCAGCGCCGCCAAGGTGATGGACACGGCGGGAAAGGTGAAGGCGACGAAGCGGGCGCGCTCGATGCCGGCAAGATCGAGGGCTTCCGGATGCGCGGCGTCGGCGAATAGCACCGGCTGGCCGGCGGTCTTGAGTTCGCGGACGGTGTCGGCATTCAGCTCCATCACCAGCGTGGGGATGTCGCAGCGGCGCATCGCTTCATTCAGGCTCTGGCCGACCGGGCCGTAGCCGCAGATGATGGCGTGATCGGCGATTTTCCGCACCGCCGCGGTCGGGGCCATGTCGGGGGCGGGCCGCACCGAGGATTTCAGGCCCTTGCTCTCAAGCCAGCGGCCGAACGGACCCGCGCCGCGCATCAGGGACGGCACGAGCGCCATGGTCACGGCGGTGCAGGCTAGCAAGAGCTGCTCCACGGCGGGATCGAAGAGGCGGAAGCCACCTGCCTTTTTCACCAGCACCAGCGAGAATTCCCCCGTGCTCGCCAAGCTGGCAGTCGCCAGGATGGCGGGCCGCAGCGGTAGCTTCAGGACCTTGGTCACGGCGAAAACGATGCCCCCTTTCACGGCCACGATGACGACGGTCCCGAGCAGGACGAACATCCATTGGTCGGCCAGGGCACCGAGATCGATCATGAGCCCCACCGACACGAAGAAGATCGTGAGGAAGAGGTCCTTGAACGGCAGGATGTCCACCATGATGCGGTGCGAGTAGATCGACTCGCTGAGCACCAGGCCGGCGGCGAAGGCCCCGAGCGCCAGGCTGAGCTCCAGCGCCTCCCCTGCCAGGGCGACCGCAGCGCAGGTACCGATGATGGTCAGCGTGAAAAGCTCGCGGCTGCGGGTGCGCGCCACGGCGTGGAGGAGGGCCGTATTGCCGTAGCGGCCGAGCAGGATGGCGGCGCCGAGAAACAGCACGCCCTTTCCCATGGCCCAGGCGATCTGTCCCACCGTCGATCCACTATCCCTGCCGTAGATGGCAGGGAGCAGCAGCATGAAGAGGATGACCAGCAGGTCCTGGAAGAGCGCGATGCCGAGCGAAAAGCGGGCTCCCGGGTTGTTTGGCTGGCCGAGTTCCTGGAAGGACTTCATCGCCACCGCCGTGGAGCTGAGGGCGACGGCCACCGCCAGCACGATGGTCTCCGGCCATGGCAGGCCTGCATACCGGCACACCGCTCCGGCGAGTAGACCGGTCAGTGCCACCTGAATCCCGCCGCCGAAAAGGGCGAACCGCCAGAGATGGCGGAACTCCGCGAGCGAGAACTCCAGCCCGAGGGTGAACATCAACAGGATCACACCCAGCTCGCCGAGATTTGCGATGATGGGATCCTCCGGGCCGATGCCGACCAGCACCAGCACGCCGCTGTTGGCAATCAACACGCCGCAGAGCAAATAGCCGACCAGCAGGCTCTGGCGCAGCTTCACCAGCGCCAGCGAGACGAAGACCGCCAGCACCAGCACCATCGCCAGCATGCCGAAGAACGGCGTCACGCCGGAACCACCGGCGGCGAGAGGGAGGGAATCGGTCCAAGGCAAAGTCATGCGCGTCCCATCCAGCATTCCCGATGCACACCGCGGAGGAAAGAACTGGTTCGCGGGATGCAGCACTCCGCCGCATTCCGGCTCGACGCCCGTGCCGTTTGTCGGGGCAGTTGCATGGCGCTCTTCCTAGAGGGGCTGAGCGCGGCTGGCGACGCGCTTGCAGAGATCAATGAATGCCTCCGGGCTCATGTCATTCTTTGCGTCGTTCGTTTCCCACGAGAGAACTCTGAAGAGAGGGGCTTCCGCGGGCGCGTTGTTCTCGTGATCGATGGTAGGCAATAGCCGGAAGCCGCGCTTGTAGGTGCTACCTCCCGCCTTTGATTGGGTGTTGTCGTAGGTACCGGAGAGTTCCCATTGGAGCCGCTCGCCGGTGTAGGGATCGGTTCCGTCATGTTCGCAGACCGCGCGATGGATGGCCTGCTTGTATGTGGAAATGCTGAGCCTGCGTCCCCATCGCTCCGAATCTCGCCTTACGTGCGCCACGGCCTTCGCATGAAGCCACTTTCGATAGTCGGTCGGATCAAGTAAGCCTTCGAGCACGTCTGGCAATGGATAGGAGATTTCGACACGGGCGGGGCTTGCCGGGATGAATGCGGGGATGGAGTTCATGAGAAACGCTAGCGCTCGTTGCGGAACTTTGGGGTAGTGGTAGGTCCCGCCGTCTCTGTAGGCCGACGATTCGGCAACATTTGAGAATGCTGTCTGAAAGGCTTCCTTGGTGAACTCGAAGGTTCCGAATGGCGTTTCGATTCGAGATCGTCCCTCCGATAGAAGGGATTCGAGAGCATAGTTCCCTCTTCCTTGGCGTCGGTGAAAGTGCCCTGTTTCGTTTCCAGGACGAAGGGGTGAGTAGAGGTTGGCAGGGGTGGGGCGCGCTGACGGAATCTCAATTCGTTGACGTGCGCCCGGCTCTGGTCATGCTCCGGCCGTTCCGAGGGTTCCCTCGAAAAATCTCCGGCTCGATTCTGAGGCGCGAAATAGAGCGGAAATGAGTTTTTGAGGGAAATCAGGGGAACTAAGAGGGGAGCTAATCCGAGGCGAAACCTGCTAAAAATGAGAAAGTTAGGTGAAAATGCCACCGTGGCGGAATCGGTAGACGCCGCGGACTTAAAATCCGTTGGGAGGTAACTCCCGTGCCGGTTCGAGTCCGGCCGGTGGCACTTACATGACCGGAAAGTTGCGGTCCTGCAGACTTGGTTCGGAATGCGGGAAGTTCCTGTCGCCAAAATGGGCTCAATGTTCAGGCGTTGAAGATTGGTCGCGCTGAGATCGGGCGCTCGCCAACCGTTCCCGGCGTTCCTCGGAACGTCTGGCTGCTTACCTTGGCGTTGGAGGTGGCAGGGAATTACCGGTCGATCCATGCTGGGACCAATCCGGCTCGTGATTCACGGAACCTGCCGAATCTGAGACTGTCAGGTCCGGGTCGCGCCCGACTGATCTCAAGACCCTGATTTTGCTCGACGCCAGTGTGCCTCTGGCGTAACCCCGATCTAGTATCGAACAAAGCGGATTTCGTTTCCGTTAGTTCGCATCATCGCTCTCTGTGACACACACGTTTCCACCCCCATAGCTTCTGATTAGATGAGTATTAAACTTTCGACCAGCTTTCGGATCGCCTTGGTTGCATTGCTTGCCGGCGTTTCCCAAGCCCAGACCCCGCCGCCGAAGGTCGCCGACAATCCTGCGATCGATCCGACGAAGGCCATCGACAAGGGGTTGGCGATGCCGACCCCGCTGGACAAGTTCCTGGCCCTGACGCTGCTAGTGCAGACCAAGGAGATCGATTGGAGCGGCACCTTCACTGCGATCGCTGTCGATATCGATCCCGACCAGTTCACCGATGTGGAGGTCCAGATCCCGCAGGTGCTGGGAATCCGGATCGCCGATGGTGTCATGGCAGTCCAGGCGAAGGACGCCGAGATGCTTGGCAAGGCTGCGTCAGACATCGAGAAGCTGGCTGCGAAGCTGAAGGTTCCCGACGGAGATCTGGCACGGGCGCGCAAGGCCCGGTCGATGGCCAATGAAGGGAAGTGGCTCGATGTCTTCCGCGAACTCGGATTCCTTCAGCAGGATATCATGCAGAAGCTCGAGCAGAACCCGAAGGATCCCGGTAGCACGCTGCTGATGGTCGGTGGTTGGCTTCAGGGCAGCCGTTACACCTCGCGTCTGATCATCGACAACTACAGCGACGCCTCCTCGAACATTCTCCGCGAGCCGTTGTTGGTCGATGCTCTCATGAAGAAAATGGCCGACTTGCCGGAGGCGATCAAGAAGGCTCCCTCGGTGGCGAAGATCGCCGCCGATCTCCCGAAGATGAGAAAGATCGTCGATGTGAAGATCGACCAGGCGATCAAGAAGGAAGCGGTGGAAGAGGTCTCCAGCCTCTCCACCAGCTGTGTGAAAACCATGCTGGGGGAGTGAGACCTCCGCCCTCGACATCAGACGGATCCTACCGATTTCCCCACCCCAGAATCATGAAACTGAATTGCTTCAAAGTTATGGCGGCGGTCGCTGCCGTTTCAGTCCTTCCGGCGTTTGCCGATCCCTCGGCCGCCGAGGAAGACGCTTACGGCATGGCCGTCCACTACACGCAGCGTGGTTACGCCATGGCCCCCACCAATACCAGTGGCGTGGGCGCATCCGGAACGATCATCCGCTTCATCGTCCCCGTCAGCAAGGCGCTGGACTACGTGTTCCTCGCCGGCATCGACGATCACATCAAGGACATCGACATCTACGTCTACGACGAAGTCGGAAACCTGATTCTCGACGACCGACGGCCGACCCGCCGCGCCGGAGTGAAATTCCGCTCCGCCTATAACGGCACCGTCCAGGTCTACCTTCACGTGCGCTCCGCCGATGGGATGGGAGCCTATTCGGTGCTCGTCGGTCGCCGCGGCGCTGCCCGCGAACAGAATACGCCGGTCAGTCCCGACGATTCGCTGGTGACCGACCCCTCGGCTGGGCCGGAGTCTCCAGCCGCCAACAAGGAGACTCCAGGGGAGGGGCCCTGATCTCATTGAGATCCTGGTGTTCCAATCCTCACGCTTCCGATTCCTTCCCCGATTTTTTTTCCCCACCTCCATGAAAACACTGATCCTAGCCAGTGCCGCCGCCGTGTCGCTCTTCGTGACTTCCTGCGAGACTCACAATCACTATCCGATGACGGTGGTCGAGCCGGCGCCCAAGCCCGCCGCCAAGCCGAAGCCGGTGTCGCGGCCGAAGCCGGCGCCGAAGCCCGTCGAAAGTGCGGAAAGCTTCCGCGCGGTCGAGAAGCCCGGTTCCTATTCGAACTGAAGGTTTCGCCGGTCCCGGTTCGCGGTATACTCTTGCTTGCGGCCGGGACGGAGAGTGCCCGCCGCTGCCTTTTCCCGTGACTGCCTTCGATACACTCCGAGTGATGAACCGGCTCTTGGCTGGCACATCAGCCGCCTTCGTTCTGGTCGCCTGCGACGACCAGGACGGGGGGCTGCAGGAGCGGGTCGCATTGCTCCAGGCGGAACTCGACCAAAAGGCGATTGATATCGAGAAGTCGCGCAAGGCCTTGGCAGCCGCCGAGAAAAAGGAGCAGGCGACCACCGCCGCTCCCGATCTTGACGCTGCCAAATCGAGCTACCTGTCCGGTGTCGACGATTTCGGGAAGTCACTCGCGGAGAGCCTGCCGGGCGTGAAATTCGAACGGACCTCGGTCTTTCCCGTCGAAGGCCCCGATTCCGAAACTCCGATACGGTCGAAAGTCGCCTACCAAGTAACGCTGGCCGGCGGAAAAACCGCGGAAATTACCGTTCCCTTGGTGGCTACTGCCAAGGGCGATTGGCGTTTTCCAAAGGCCCCCGAGATCGCAAACCAGTTCAAGAGTGACATCGCGAGCATGGCCTCCCGTGCTGCTGCCGCTCCTCTAGCGGCGACCCGGCCCACCGCGCCCGCCCAGCCGCAAGCTCGCCCCGCTCCGACCGACGTGCTCAACGCCGACCGGACGGTCCAAGTCGAGTGGAATGACCCGGCATCGCCAGCACCGCGGCAGGCTTCTCCTCCGGCCCAGCCTCCACCGCAGGCGCAGGCTCCGGCCCAGCCCCCGGCGACTGGAGCTGGATCCCCCCCGCCACCCGAGCTCAAGAAAGTGATGCCGAGCTCGCGGGATGTGATCATCGATTTCGAAGACTGAGCGCCGCCCATGGAAGCACGCTTGATCGCGGTCGATCCGCAGGGGGGGCATGCCGAGGTGGTTCTTCCCAAGGAGCCCGTCAGCGTGGGCGGGCGGCCCGAAGATGGAGTGTTCCTCCGCATCGGCGTGGCGGCGTCGATTCTCCGCCTCCGTTTCGATCCTTCGCTTTCCACGTGGGTGGTGGATGTGCTGGAGGCACCAGTGCCGGTGCGGCTCAATGACGAGCCCCTTGCAGAGCGGGCGTCAGCCCCCTTGGTAAACGGGGATCAACTCGCCTTCCTGGGCTTCCAAGTCGGGATCCGGCTGATTTCCGCGGAGCCGGTGTTCAATGGCCGCGCGGCATCGATACTTCCGCTGCCGAAGAGCGGCGCATTGGTTTTCGGCCGAGGTGAGGCCCCGGCCGGAGAAGCCGCCGGGTTCGTCGGCTTGGATGCGGATGACCAGACGATTTCCTCCAAGCACTTCATCATCGAGCGGCAGCAGGGAGGGCATATCATCCGGGATGTCAGCCGCTTCGGCACCACGCTCAACGGCGTGTCATTCTCCACGGCGGAACTGGTCTATGGCGACCGGATCAAGATCGGCCACTACACCTTCGAGTTCGATGGCAAGGCGTTGCGGTGGCTGGATCATCCGGACGCAGGCATGATCGAAGCCGAGCGCCTGACGCGCGAGGCGGGTGGCAGGAAGATCCTCAATGAAGTGACCTTGCGGGTTCGCCCGGGTGAGTTCGTTGGGATCCTCGGTGGCTCCGGCCAAGGCAAATCCACGTTGCTCAATGCCTTGTGCGGCATCGTGCCGGCGAGCAGCGGAGCGGTGCGCGTCAGCCGGCAATTGCTGGAAGATCGCTCGAGCATCCGCGATCTCGGGGTCGGATACGTTCCCCAGGACGACATCGTCCATCGCGAACTCACGGTGAATGACGCCCTGCTGCTCAGCGGACGCTTGCGCCTGAATCTGCCGGTGGCCCAGATCCGAGCCCGGATCGACCGCATCATCGGGCAACTGGGCCTGGAAGAGCACCGGGCCAAGCGCGTGTACATGCTTTCCGGGGGGCAGCGGAAGCGGGTCAGCATCGGCATCGAGTTGCTGTCAAATCCCTCCGTGCTGTTCCTGGACGAGCCGTCGTCCGGTCTGGATCCGGCCACTGAGGAGAACCTGATGGTGCTGCTCCAGAAGCTCGCTCTCAGCGGGATCACGGTGGTGTGCACCACTCACGTGCTGCAGAAGGCCTATCTCTTCGACCGCCTGCTTTTCATTCAGGATGGCCGGCTGGTTTTCTCCGGCGACAGTGACGAGGCCCGCACTCACTTTCTTGGCGGTGGCCAAGCCGGCAGCCAATTGGAGGCTCCGCTGGAAAAGATCTACTCGATCCTGGCGGATCGCTCGATACCGGCCGAGGCGCGCGAGCAGGCCTACCTCGCCTCACCGTTCGCCCCGCCGCCTGCGATGGCCGCGGCACCACCCGCGGCGGCGACCCGCAGGGGGCGTGGGAAGGGAGTCCGGGATGACCGCCGCGTGCCGGCGCCTCGCGCCCTCGCCACCCTGCTAAAGCGCCAGTGGAAGATCGTGGTCGCGGATCCGCTGAACCTCGCATTCCTCCTCGCACAGGCCGTGGTCATTGCGATCCTCATCGCTTGGGCCAGCGATGACATCGGGATGCGAATGTTCCTGATGGTCGTCGCCTCGATGTGGTTCGGCTGTAGCAATGCGGCGCAGCAGATTGTCGGTGAGATCATGATTTTCCGCCGCGAGCGCGTCTGCGGATTGGGGCTGGCGACTTACTATGGGAGCAAGCTGTTGTTCCTCGGCGCGCTCACCGCGTTGCAGACCCTTCTTCTCTTCGGGTGCGCCCATCTCATGGCGCGCCACTGGCATCCCGAGGAATTCAACCGGCCGGAATTCGAACGCCAGTTGAACGAGCGCTACACGGCAGTTGCCGGGCAGGAGGAGCCGGTTATGGCCGCGGCGGACGACGATTTCATCGCGAAGGGCGACGAGGACTTCGGACTCGTGGAAGAGCAGTCCGCACAGTCTTCCACGACGCCGGCGGCACCCGCCCCTCCGCCGCCCCCGTCACCGCCCAAGCCGGGTACCGTGGAGCGTCTGGCATCGATCGGTGACTGGTTCCATCTCGGCGGGAACCTCACCGAGAGCGGGCCGCGGGACCTTCTGTTAGAAAATGGTGAGCGTGCACGCGACCCGGCCGGCAAGCTGCTTTCCTTTGCCGGGCTGCCGATCGACCGGGTGCTCACCGTCACCTTATTGTTGCGGGCGGGCGGTCTTCTGTCCGCAGGGTTGATCGGGGTGATTCTCGGGCTGACCGTTTCCACATTGGTGCGGAGTGCGACGCAGGCGGTCATGTGGGTGCCGCTGCTGCTGATCCCTCAGATCCTGTTCGGGGGCTTTGTCATTCCCTATCCGGAGATGAGCGGTTCGGCCCGGGCCTTCTCGCGTGGCGTTCCCAGCTTCGCCTGCCAACGGTTGATCGATGTCTCCCACGTCTATGGGCGGGCGATGCCGTTCCTCTCGAACCGGACCAAGACGCCGGTCTTCCTTACCACGGACGGCAGCAAGGAAACGATCGAGTGGGAGCGCGCAGGCAAGCCACTGAGCCAGGACTACGACCGGATCTCGCCCTTCAACCGCTCTTGGCAGAATCTGCTGGTGGTGCCGGATGATCGTGGCCGGCACAAGCAGGAGAGCGTGCGGGTGACGGGCACCTTCACCACCATCCCGCGCGACTCGGTGAAATCCCGCCAGGACGTGCGCTATCTCAAGGGCACGGTTTTCCGGAATCTCCAGCCGGCATGGGCGGCGCTGGGCTGCCTGGGGGCGTGGGTGGCGGTGTGCGCCACGGTCACCCTTTCCGGACTCGTCATCAAACAGACTGGAGGATAAGACCACGCCATGGTCCAAGCGGGAGAGAAAATCGGCAATCACCAGATCTGCGCCGACGCCCAAGGGGCTGTGGCGACCTTGGGATCTGGAGCGGGTGGGACCACCGTGCGCGCCGTTCACGTCCATTTGCAAACGGCCGCCGCGATCAAGTTCCTGCGCCGTCGCAGCAGCCATCCGACGCTGGAGGCCGCGGCATTTCTCACCGAAGCGCGCGCCGCAGCGGGGCTTTCCCACCCCCACATCGCGCGAATCCATGACTTCGGCGAGGATGCGGGCCGCCTCTACTATGTCATGGACTTGTGCGAGGGGGGCAGCCTCGCCGAACACTTCCTCCGCCATGGGCCGTTGCCGCCGGGGGTAGCCTTGCAATGGCTGCGCGAGGCCGCCTCTGCGCTCACCCATGCTCACCGGAAAGGCCTGCTCCATCGTGATATCAAGCCATCCAACCTGCTGATCTCCCATGACCATGATCACGACAGCGCCTCGCTGAAGTTGATCGATTTCGGTTTGGCGGCCCGCTCCGACGACGAGGCCTCCGCCGAGAACCGCGTGATCGGCACGCCGCTCTATGCCGCTCCCGAGCAATTGCGCGGGGAGGCCTGTCCCGCGTCCGACGTGTTTTCGCTCGGTGCCACCTTCCTGCACTTGCTCACGGGCCGGCTTCTCGCGGAAGGCGACGTCAAGGCGGTCATCGCCGAGCGGCTCTCCTCGACCGGCTACGGTCATCTCTTGCACGCGCTCGATCCCGCATGGCGCACTCTCCTGGAAGCGATGCTGGAGATCGACCCTGCGCTCCGCCCGGCGGATGGCGGGGTCGTCCAGTCCGCCATCGAGGAACTCTTCGCTCACCAGCAGACCCGCCCGGTGCCATGGACCGGGGGAGACGAAGGGGCCTTCGCGGTGCCGGCCGCCGATCCGGAGGCGGCGTGGGGCGAGCGCCTGGAAGGCACGTGGCAGGACTTCTGGCGCCCGCTCGAGACATTCCAGCCGTGGGGCGGGGGATACCGTGCCGTCGCCGCGCGAGTGGATGCTCCGGAAGCCGGCTGGGAGCTGGCTTTGTACGAGTCGTCGGATGAGACGCTGCTTACCAGCTTGATCCTGCAAGGAGGACGGCTTCAGCTCCACGCGGCCGCCCTTGGGCTAGGCCATGTCCTGCTCCAGCGTGGCACCGGCTGGCATGCCTTGGCATGGCCTCGTGGCGAGGGTGGCGACGCCATTTCCTGGATCCGCGCTCATCCGGAGCCCTCGGTGGAACTGGTCCTTGGAATGCTGCGCCCTTTGGCGGCGGGTCTGGACGGACTCGCTGCAGATGGCTTGGAGAACTTGGAACTCCACCCTGCGATGCTCCGGATCTCCGGTACCACCGACCCGGTGGTATCGATCGAGCCCCCACTGCCGGTCAGCGCGTCAAAGGGAGCGGTCGAGAGCACCATGACCATGGGTGGCGTCGCGGCCGCCTCGCTACCTGCTCGCTTGGCCGCGTGCATCTTTCACTTTCTCGGCGGGCGGCCCGTTCCTCCCGCCGCGTTCATGAGTGTGCGCGCCTATGCGGCACTTCCCCGGCTTTCCGAAAAGGCCAACCGCTTTCTTTCCCAGGCAATCGCGGGCCAGGTGGGAGTGACGTGCTCGGACATCGTGCAGCGCTTGGGCAGTGACGAACGGCTGCCGGGAAGTTCGCTGCGATCTTCGGTCTCCCTTCATCCAGGGTCATCATCGGTGTTCTCCAGCCGCACGGCCTCGGGGAGTCACTCGCATGCCGCTAGCACTACCGTTCATCCACCGCCACCGGAAGTTCGTGCTGCCGCGGTCATGCCGCCACTGCCGTCCGCGGATGCCGCCCCCCCCCTCCCACCACCTCCCGCTCTTTCCGCCGCCGCTTTGTCCGCGCCGCCACCCGTCACGGTTTCCTCGTCCGCGGCGGCCTCCGTTCCGGCGAAGTCATCACGGCCCCTTGGACTCGCCGTGGCCGCGGTCGTGCTGGTGGCGGCTATTGCCGGAGGCGGGGGTTGGTACTTTCTCGGGCGGCCACGGCCGTTGCCACTCCCGGGTTCCACGCCTTCCGCCAGCCAGTCCACTGACCCCTCTCCCACGCCCGTCCCCACGACCTCCCCGGGGGATGCCCCGCCGCCGGCTTCCGCTCAAAACGCCGCGCTGATTCGTGTGCCCGGCGATGCCGCCACCTTGGCGGAGGCCGTGAATCGTTGTCAGGAGGGCGGCACCATCGAGATCAAGGGAGGCGTCTACCGGGAGGCTCTCCTCATTACCCGGCCGCTCAAGATCCGGGCGTCCGGCGGAGCCGCCTTGGAGGACGAGGGCAAGCGCATCTCCCTGCTCACCGTGAAGGGAGGGATCGAGGTGTCTGTGCATGGTCTAACTTTCCGGAATGTGGACCAGCAGGGGGTGGGTGATCCGAACGCGAATTCGCCGCTGATCATCGCCGCCACCGGTGCCCGGCTCGAACTTGACCAGTGCATCCTCGATGGCGGCCAAGGCGACGGCCTGAGCCTAGCCGACAAGTCGACCGGCACGCTGTCCGGCTGCCGCATTTCCAAGAACCGGGCATTCGGCGTGCGAGTCAGCGGCGGAGCGTCCGCCACCATCACCTCCGGCGTCATCCAGGAAAACGGCGCCGGCGGGGTGTGGATTTCCAATGCCGGTTCCAAGGTTTCGATTTCCGGGGGCACGGCCATCACACGCAACGCACACAACGGAGTCCAAGTCTTGGCAGGCTCGACAGCGGACCTTCAGGGCGTTGAGATCTCGTCGAACCGCCAGAACGGAATCCTCGCCAAGGATGCCGGCACCACCGTCACGCTCGGCCAGGGCTGCGTCATCTCCGACAACGACACCAACGGATTGATCGCGGGACTGGGGGCTTCGGCAAGCGTGACCGGCAGCCGGTTCGAGCGGAACAAGGCCGACGGCATCGACACCGAGGGTGCCACGTCCCTGAATATCTCCGGATCGGTTTTCGACGGCAACGGGCGGGGCGGCCTGTTTTTCAACCAGGGCGGGAAGGCCGAGTGTCGCGTCGCAAGCTCCGAGTTTTCCCGACATGCCGACTTCGGCATCGTCTTCGACGGGGGGGTGGTGGACGTGCGTGACTGCAAGTTCGATGGCAATGGCATGGCGATTCACGCGGGCAGTGGCACCCAAGGCGAGATTCGGGATAATACCATCACTCCGGGGCCGCTGGAGAAGGTCGTGAACTTTGAGGAAGGGAGCTCCATCACTGCGACTAACAATGTCTGTGAGTGAGGTTCCCGAGGCGGGCGCGGTCACCGGTGAGACAGTCGGGCGTTGACATCGGGAACTTCGTTCTGCACAGCTTAGTTAGGAAAACTGCAGATGTGGTTTTACCTTTTAACACTCCTCCCTTCCCCACTCATGAATCCTCCATCCACTCGCTGGCAATCGAGCCTCCTTCCATTCGCGGCCGTCACCGTATTCGCCATCTTCACCAATAGCTGCGCCCAGACAGCGGACGGCCGCCTGGCACAGGGACAAGGAACCGCCATCGGAGCGGTCGCCGGCGGATTGCTCGGCTATGCAATCGGCGGTCAGCGCGGCGCGGTCGCCGGGGCGGCGCTTGGGGGAGCCGGTGGCTTTGCCTACGGCTCTCACATCGCCAACAAGAAGGCCAAGTATGCGAGCACCGAGAAATGGCTGGATGATTGCATCAAGGATGCCGAGTCGAAGCGCAGTGACGCCACCGCTTATAACAAGAAGCTTGATGGTCGCCTGGCCGCCCTCCAGCGGGACATCCGCGCTGCCCGCGCCGCCAATGACACGGCCAAGCTCAAAACCCTCAAGGGCCAGATCCGCACTGAGAAGAAGGAAGCCATCCAGCAACGGGACAGCTACAAGAAGGAAGCCGAGTTGCAGCGCGGTGCGATTCGCGAGGCTGGCTCCGAGGCGCCCGGCAAGGTGAAATTGCTCCAGAACAGCACCAAGGGAATCGAAAGCCAGGCGGTCGGCATCGACAACAAGGTCGAACGCTATGCGGCCCTCGAATCGCAGATCGACGTCTGATCCGCTCGCCTTTTGCATTCCAACTTACTCCGGTTATGAAAACTTCATTGTTGGCCATCGCGGCCGTCATTCCCTTGCTCGCCTCTTGCACCGGTGACCCGAATTCAGGCGGGATCTTCTGGAGCGAACCGGCCGCCCAACAGCGTCTGTCCGACCGCCAGCAGCGGTTGGATGACGTCGAAGGGCAAACGAGCCGGACTCGTTCCGACTCCCGCCGCAAGCAAGCCGAGATCGACCGCTTGTCCGGCGAGTAGTCCATCCGTCCATGCAGCGCTTGATCCCCCGCCTGATCCTCCTCGTCAGTGCGTCCTGTGTGCTTGCCAGCTGCGGGACGGGCAGGGAATCGGCGCCCGCATGGGGCATGGTGGGCGGCACCGTGATTGGTGCCGCCATCGGCTCGTTTTCCGGCAATGCAGGGGAGGGCGCTCACATCGGCGCCTTGTTGGGCACCGGGTCGGGGCACCTCATCGCGGCAGCTCCTCCTTCGGGACCGCCACCGGAGATCGCCACCTCGATGATTCGTTCTTCCGACAAGACGATTCGCCGGGCCGAGCAGCGGAACCGCCAACTCCAAGGCGAGTTCGGTGACCTTGTCGTGCGTCACAGCCGGTCGGAGGCCAGCGGCGGGACGAATGACGGGCTGCTCGTCCGCTCGCTGGCCGCGTCGCGTGAGCGCGAGGCCGGGCAATGGGCCGCGGACATGAAACAGGTGTCGGACGCGATGGAGCTCGCCCTGCGCGGCCGGACATCCCCCGGGGGGCGGAACTACTCACGTATCGCCGCCGACCAGCAAGCAGCCGATGCCTTGACCCGCTCGTTCAAGGAGCACGCCAAACGATTCCGAGGGCTTGCCCGCGGGCGCTGATCCGATGAGAAGCCACCGACATGTCACCCTCGCCGCGGTTGTGATGTTCGTAGGGGCGGGAACGCTGGCTCATGCCGAACTGGATGCTGCGGCGAGTGGACTTTGGCGCAGCTTCCTCCTGAGATATCGGGAGCTTTCGCTGACGCAACTGGGCGATGCCGAGCTCGACGCCCTCGCGCGCGAACACTTGATCGGCCGTCTGGGGGCGAGGTACCGCAGTTGGAAAAAAGAAGATTACGCGGACCTGGGAGCGTTGATCGCGGCCATCCGGGAAAAGGAACCGGAGCGCGATTCCTTCCAACTCGTGGAATTGGCGCTCGCTGCAATGCTGCCAGCGATCGACCGCTACGGCGGCTACGAAACCGCAGCCGACATGGCACGTTTTCAGGAAGCGGTCCGTCAAGGCCCCGGGGGTTCGGTGCAAATGACCATCGAGCATGACAAGGCGGGTCGTCTGCTTTGCTTCCCACTGGCGGAGGGGCCTGCCGACCGGGCTGCCGTGCTACCGGGGGCGGAGCTTCTGGCGGTGGATGGGATCGCGGTGGAGCGCAAGGAACTGGTCGCGGTGAAGTTTGCGTTCATCGGACCGCCCGCCAGTGTGGTGCGGGTCAAGGTGCGGCAACCTCATGGCAAGACCGAGGAGTTGATGATCACCCGCGACCGCGAGCCGGCATCCGTCGTGGCCAGCGACGGCCCGCTCGGACTGAACATTCGCATTCGCAAGTTTGACCGTGGTTCCGCGAAGCTGTTGCGCGAGTTGCTCCGCGAACACGCGGCCAAGGCCAACCGGCTGACGCTGGATCTGCGGGGTAATCCCGGCGGACTGCGTGACGAGGCGGTGCTGGCGGTGTCGTTGTTTTTGCCCGAGGGGACCCCGATCGGCACCTTTGTCTCGCGGGGGGGGAAGGAGTCCCTCAAGGATGGCAATGGGGTCGAGGTCTCGCCCGAGAGTATCCGCATCGTCCTGGACCGGCGGACGGCCAGCGGCGCGGAATTCCTGGCCGCCAGCCTGCGGGAGGGATTGCCCGGGAAGGTGATGGTGTTTGGCGGGCCCAGCTACGGCAAAGCGCACAGCACGGCACGGGCTGGCACCGAGGGTGGCGGGATGCTCACGCTCACGGAGGCTGAACTCGCCACCGCCTCCGGCTTCACGTGGGACAAGGCCGGAGTCGAGCCGGATCACCGGGCGAAGTGAAAGGAGGCAAGCTGGTTCTGCGGGGCTACTCTTGCTTCGGATCGATCCGCTTGAGCAGCCGGAACAGGTCACTGTCGGTGGTGAAGACCGCCGTGGTGTCCTTGGACAGCGTCTGGTAGGTCTCCAGCGTCTTCATGAACTGATAGAACTCCGCTGCCGAGGGACTCGAATTGTAGGCGGTGGCATAGATGCCGGTTGCCTCGGCGTCGGCCTTGCCGCGGATTTCCTGTTGCGTGCGGTAGGCTTCGGAGTCGATCTGTTGGAGATCCCGCTCCTTGCGGCCGAGGATCTTGGCGGCTTCGCCCGCGCCTTCGGAGCGGAAGCGCTCGGCGATCTGCTGGCGCTCGGAGGCCATGCGCGCGTAGATCTTCTCGATGACGCCGGGCTTGTAGTTGATGCGCTTGAAGCGGATGTCGATGAGTTCGATGCCCCACGATCTCACCTTCGGCGCGGCGGCCTTGAGGATCTGCTGGTCGAGGAATGCGCGGCCCTCACGGATGGGCGGCAGCACGCCGAGATTCGAGTCGGCGGCGGCCAGCGCTTCGTCACGCACCGGTTTGCGATCCTTGTCGCTGCGGATGACTTCGATCAGGTCGTGGGAGGCGATCACGTTGCGAGTCTCGCTGCCGATGATGTCGTCGAGTCGCGAGAGGGCACTGCGTTCGTCGCGCAGCTTTTCAAAGTAGATCTTGGGATCGGAGATCCTCCAGCGAGCGAAGTTGTCGACCGACACGTAGAGCTTGTCGCGGGTCGGCATTTCGGTGGCCGGGCCGTCCCATTCGAGGATGCGTTTCTCGATGCGGTTGATCTCCTGGATGAAGGGCTTCTTGAAATGCAGGCCGGCCTCGTTCTTCGCCGGATCGGCATTGATCGGGGTGCCGACGGGCTTGCCGAACTCGGTGATGAAGACCTGCTCGGTCTCGCTCACCGTGTAGAGGCTGCCGCTCAGGATCAGGAAGGCGAGGAAGGCGCCGACGAGGGTCAGGATGAAAACGGGGCGTTTCATGGAGATCAGCGGGCGGGTGCCACGGCTTGGTTGAGATTCATCAGCGGGAGGAACTGCTTGGCGTCCTCATCGAGGATCACCTTGTTGCCGAGCTTGGGCAGGACCTCGTTCATCGTTTCCAGATAGAGGCGCTGCTTGGTGATGGCAGGGGCCTTGTCATACTGGAGCAGGAGCTGTTGGAAGCGGGCGACATCGCCTTGCGCTTCATTGACGCGGCGGAAGGCGTAGCCTTCCGCGGTGGCGATGGTTTGCTGGGCGGTTCCGCGTGCCTTCGGAATGACCCGGTTGTACTGGCCGTTGGCCTCGTTGATCATCTGCTCGCGCTCCTGCTGGGCGCGGTTCACTTCCTCGAAGGAATGCTGCACCGGGCCGGGCGGATTGACGTTCTTGAGCTGGATCTGCTCGACCTTGACGCCCATCTCGATGTGCTCGAGGAGCTTTTGCAGCTTCACCAACGACTCGGTTTCGATCTCGGTGCGGCCGATCGTCAGCACTTCATCGACAGTGCGGTCGCCGATGACCTCGCGCATCACGCTTTCGGTGAGGTCGCGCAGGGTTGGGCCGGGGTCGCGGACGTGGAAGAGGTACTTCTGGGGCTCGGAAATGCCGTACTGGACGATCCACTCCACTTGGGCGGCGTTGAGGTCACCGGTGACCATGTCGCGTTCGAGCGCCGGGTTTTCACTGGCTTGGTCGCGGTTGGTCGCGCCGGGTGAGTTGAAGCCGAACTCGAGCTTCAGTTGCCGGCGAATCGGCACGATGGTCGCGGTATCGACGCCGAAGGGGATCTTGAAATGCAGGCCTGGCTCGGCGACATTCGTGAATTTCCCGAAACGCTGGATCACCGCCACCGACTCCGGGCTGACGGTGTAAAACGACGAAAAGATCCCGGAAAGCAGCAGGATCCCCAGCGGGATGAGAAAGATCAGCCGCAGCACCAAGCCGAAGCGGGGCTTGGGAAAGCGGAGGGAAGAAAGTGGAGGTGGTCCGGGCATGGCGGCGAAAACGGTTTGAGCAGGTCCCATATGGACCGATGGGGTCCAAGTAGACGACTGCAATTTCCGCCGCAGATTCTCCGCGAGGATTACACCGGCACCGGATTTCACCGGGAGCCGCCCGGTCAGGGAACCAGCTCGGGCACAGCTTTTGCCGCCATCCGCAGAAAGCCGGCCGGATGGCCCGCCGTGCCGACGGGCGCCCGGAATTTCCAGTGTGCGATCCCCGGCACCGGGTAGCTGGCGGTGAGGAGCACCGGGCCGCTGCCCGGGTTCCAAGCGACCAGGTTCTCCGAGTATTCCACCTGCCAGGCCACACCTCTTGCATTGAGATTGACCGGGAAGGAGGTCGTCAGGAAAGGAGCGCCGGAGACCACCTCGAACCCGGCTGCCGGGCGAATGACGCTTGTAGCATCGGTCGGATCGCTTCCGGCCGCGAATTCCAGAAAGTTAGAGGAGCCATCTCTGTCGTCGTCGTCATCCGCGTCGCCGGCGAGATCGAAATCATCCGACCACTCCAAGTAACTCTGCGGAGCCAGCCCGAACATTTCGTAGGCCATCCTGCGGCCGAGGCGGAGTTGGGCGGCGGCGTTGAAGTGGGCTTCATCGGTGTCGCGATAACCATCGAGTTCCTGTTCATGCACCGGGAATTCCACGTCGTTGGTGGGCACGGTGCCGGTGTTGACGATGGACAGCGCCGCCCCGGAATCCGCGTCGGCGTCGAGCTGTGCCTGGCGGATCGTGTCGCGGGCCGGGTAGTCCGTTTCCAGTGTGCCGCCCGCCGGGTAGTAGGGGGTCACCTGACCGAGCACGAAGCGCAGACCCTGCGGGGAAATATCGGCCGCGAATTGTTCGCGGACGCGGGCGACGAAGTGTTTCAGGTTCGCACCGTAGTCGATGGCGCTGGTGGCATTGCCATCCCCGCCGGTGTTGATGCCGGCCTTGGAATCCTGCTCGCCCTGCTGCCACAGCATGCCGTCGATCACCGGTTGGTATCCCTGGGCCCGCAGCGCGGTGATCGCGTTGTTCACCGTGCTGACGAAGGTGGCGTATTCGACGCCGAAGTTCGCGTTGTCCGCGTTGCTCGCGCCGGGCTTCCATTTGACCTGCAGGCTGGTGCCGCCCACGGCGTGCTTGATGAGGGCGACCCGTTCCCCGCTACGGAGGACGCGGGTGGCCTCCGCGAAGCCGATTTCGGGGCCGAAGCTGGCGCTGTCGAAGCCATTCGCCCGGACGGTGATCCACTGGTTGGCCCCGCCGGTACTGGAGGTGCCGGTGGAGTGGTAGAGCATGACCTCGGGGATTGAATCGAGGCCAAGCGGGACCAACTTGGATTTCTGTCCCACCCCCTGCATGTTCGACTGGCCGCCGAGAAGGAAGACGTGGATCGGGCCCTTGCTGACGGTGATCGCCCGCGATTTGCGATCCTGTGCGCCGTCCGCTCCCGTTGCGGCGAGCGTGTAGGTGACGGGGTCGCTGACTGATACCACCGCCGAACCGCTCGCGGCAACGGTGCCGACGCCTGGCGAGATCACGACAGTTTCGGCACCGCTCACCGACCACGACAACGTCACCTGTCCGCCGGGGCTGGAGGTTTCGGGAGACGCGGTGAACGAGGAGATCAGGGGCGGATTGGCAATTGGCGAGCCGGCCAAGCCCAAGGAGCGTACGCCGGCGATCTCCTCGGCATTCAAGACCCGCGTCCACAGGGCAACTTCATCAATCTTGCCGTCAAAGCCGCGGTCCAAGACGGCGCTACGGGCGGCACCGAAGTTCAGCCCGCCATCGATCATCGCCGAGGTCTGCGGGGTGAGCGTGCCCGCTGCCACCCCGTCGATGTAGGTGGTGATCGTGGTCACCGTGCCGTTGCTGGAGTAAGTTTGCAGGACGTGGTGCCAGCCGGCGGTGGCAGCATCCGCACGGTTCAACGAATTCGCCCCTGCGGGACTGGTCGTGGTGGTGTCGGTGAAGATCTGGCCATCGTTGAGACCCGGCGTGCCGAGCGAGAGGTCACGAAGGCCGTACGATACCTCGAAGCCCTGGCCGGTGCTGCCGTCGCCTTCGAACACGAAGTAGCGGCCCGAGGCACTGCCGGATGGCGGTTGATCCAGTTGGTACCACGTGCTGATCGTGAAATTGTTGCCCAGATTTGTGTCGCTGGGGGCGCCGCCGAAGCCAATCGCCACGTTCAAGTGCTCGTTCGCGGATCCGCCGGTGCTGCGGAGCGACAGCGCGTTTCCGACCTGCCCGCCGGGTTGTCCGGCGAGCGCGCCTGAGCGGAGGGTGCCGTCGGTTGCGCCGGCACGGTTGGCGGCATCCGTTTCGAAAGGGAAATAGGCGACCAGCCCTTGGTTCAAATCAACGGCAGGCGGGGTGACGACGGGGGTGGCGTCGAGGCGGACATTGTCGAGGTCCATATAGTTGCCACCCGCGCCCGATTTGGTGAACCGGATGGTGATGGCTTGTCCGAGCTGTGCTGGATTCGCACCGGAGACGAACACGAGTGAAGAGTCGGCCCAGGTGTCGTCCGGATTTGTCCCGCTGTCGTCCCACACACCGGCGGCGGGATTGGCGACGATGGTGCCGAGCGATACCCCACCTGCAAGGAGTTCGAGGGTGACTGTGGAAGCCGTAGCCGCAGCGCCGGAATCCACAGTGCGATGGCCCAGGGCGACAGCGAGGGTATATTGGGTACTGGCGGCGAGCGTGGCGGCGAGCGTCTGATCGATCCTGCCGCTGCCATCGCCGGAGAGGCCGGCGAAATTCGGTCCTGCCATAGTGCCATGAGCCCCGCCGGAGGGTTGGGTGTCGGCGAAATCCGCTTCGTTGTAATAGCGGGTGGTGGTCGTGGTGTTGAAGGTGAAGACGCCGGTCGCTCCGCTGAGGTTGGTATGGGTCCACCCGGTCGCCAGGGTGCTGGTGATGGCCCCGTCGCTACGCGCGGTCGGTGCCGACTCCATGTTGAAATTTGTGATTGCGACGGGAGCCGCAGCGAGCGGGCCGAAGCCAATCGCCAGTGCGGCGAGTGTTGATAGGGACTTCATGGTGGTTTGAAGAAGAGTCAGGGTCGCGAGCGGGATGGTCCGCACCCGGGGTCAAGCGCTGGCTCGCGCGAAAAGCAGGTCAGGGGCGCCGGCGACGAAGCAGCGACAGCCCGCCAAGGCCGGCGAGCAGTGCCAGCGATGGCTCGGGGACGGCCGTCGCATCGAGGCGGACATTGTCGATGTCCATGTAGTTGCCGCCCGCGCCGGATTTGATGAACCGGATGGTGATGGCTTGTCCGAGCTGTGCTGGAGCGGCACCGGAGGTGAACACCAGTGAAGCATCCGCCCAAGTGTCGTCTGGATTTGTCCCGCTGTCGTTCCAGATACCTCCGCTTGGGTTGTAGGTTGCGGTGGCGAGCGATACCCCGCCTGCAAGGAGTTCGAGGGTGACGGTGGAAGCTGTGGCCGCCGCGCCGGAATCCACCGTGCGATGGCCCAGGGCGACAGTGAGGGTATACTGCGTATTGGCCCCGACCGTGGCGGCGAGCGTCTGATCGATCCTGCCGCTGCCATCGCCCGAGATGCCGGCGAAATTCGGCCCTGCCATGGTGCCATGGGCACCTCCGGAGGGCTGGGTATCGGCGAAATCCAGCTCGTTGTAATAGCGGGTCGTGGTCGTGGTGTTGAACGTGAAGACGCCGGTCGCTCCGCTGAGGTTGGTATGGGTCCACCCGGTCGCCAGGGTGCTGGTGATGGCCCCATCGGTACGCGCGGTCGGTGCCGACTCCATGTTGAAATTCGTAATCAGGACCGCCGCGGCATCAGCAGCCGGATTGGCAGAAAACAACACGATCGCGGGAAGAAAAATGGTCCTTTTCATGCGGAGTAGTGGCTCAGACAAACATCGCACTAATGTTTCTCTTTGGTGTCATAAAGTTTCTTTTTGGAAACATGGTGACGTTTGTGTCGCTTGGCGTGCGTTGCTCTCCCCGTTGCGCGGCCGAGGAAGACCCGGGCCCGACCCTTTCGCTGCGTACGCGTCGAATGACGGTGGTTCGTCACCGGTACCGACTCACGGAGCGGTGCGATTTATCAAAAGCTTCACTATCGGCCCGGGGATCGGGCCGCCTGCGTGGAGTATTGCCGCAGATCGAGCCGGTCCTACACCGGCACCGGGACTTCTTCCAGAATGTCGGCGACCACCTGGCGGCCGGTCACACCGGAGAGCTTCGCTTCCGGGGAAATGACCATGCGGTGGGCGATCACGTCGGCCGCGACGGTTTGAATGGTTTCCGGCACGACGAACTCGCGGCCTTCGAACAAGGACAGCGCTTGGGCCATCTTCATCAGGGCGATCGAGGCGCGTGGGCTGGCGGCGAGCTGGACATCGTCGCGACCACGGGTAGAGGAGACGATGTCGACGATGTAGCCGCGCAGTTCATCGCTGATGCGGACCGTGCGGGTCGCGCCTAACAGGCCAACGAGATCGTCGCGGTTGATCACCGGTTCGAGGCGATCGACCGGATGCGTGTCGATCTGGTCGGAAAGGATTGCCCGCTCTTCCTCCGGGGTGACGTAGCCGAGGCGGCTCTGCACCATGAAGCGGTCCATCTGTGCTTCCGGCAGCGGATAGGTGCCGCGGAACTCGACCGGATTCTGCGTGGCGATGACGAAGAACAGGCCGTTGAGGTCGTGGCGCTCGCCATCGATGGTCGCCTGACGCTCGGCCATCGCTTCTAACAGAGCGGACTGGGTGCGCGGGGAGGCGCGGTTGATCTCATCCGCCAGCAGGATGTCGGCGAAGACCGGGCCGGGCCGGAAGCGGAACTCCTGGGTGCGGGGATCGAAGATGGACACACCGAGGATGTCGCCGGGCAGCAGGTCGGGCGTGAATTGCACGCGCTTGAAGCCGACCCCGGACACGGCGCGGGCGATGGCCTTCGCGAGCGTGGTTTTGCCGGTGCCGGGCACGTCCTCGACGAGTACGTGGCCGCCGGCGGCGAGACTGGCAAGGATGTTGCGCAGGGCACCGTCCTGGCCGCGCACCACGGTGCGGACGGCGTCTTCCAAGCGGCGGGCGGTTTGGCGGGCGGAGATGAGATCGCTCATTCGTTGGGTTTCAGGCGGCGCTCGCGGTCTGCGGCGGAAATCGTACGATGTTTCTCGTAGATCGACTCGAGCTCGCCGCGCGCACCATCGGGCAAGCGGGCGGCCACGCGATCCCACAACCGGCGGTTGAGGAATTCGCGCGAGCGGGTCAGCGGGTCGAAAAAGTCCAGCTCCGGCAGCACGCGCGGGCCGCCGGGCGTGGCGGCCACCACGTGCATGGCGTAGGCGTCGGCCGAATCGTCGCCGGCTGCGGGCGGGACGCGCACGGACACCGCGGCCCAGCGGCCGGCGCGGTGGACGCCGAGGATTTCCCCCGCCTGGCGGCCGAGCAGCTCGTAGCCGGTGTTGCGCAGCAGCTTGCTCTTGCCGGCCTCGTCGTCGAAGCACGCCGAGCCTGCGAGCATGCCGGCCGCGTCACCGGTGGCGATGGCCTTGCGCCATTCTTCCACGATGCGGCGCGCGTCGTCTTCCGAAGGTGCGGAGTCCGCGGCGATGCCGCCGATCCGCTGCAGCAGGCCGGCGGACCAATCGTCGTTGCGGGCCTTCGTCGCGTCGGCGATCCACCGGCCAAAGGCCGCGCCGTCCTTCACTTGGGCAAGTGCGGCCGACCCCGAGAAACCGGGATTTGAACGCCAGCCGCCTTCGCTGCGGCGCAGGAAAATGGTCTCGAGGCGGGCATTCTCGGGAACCTTTCCGGAGACGAGTTGGACCAGCGCGACGGCTTCATCGCCCTCTTCATGGACGTCGAGAAGCACCGGCGAGGCCAGGTCGTCCTGTTGATGAAAGCGCTGCCAGAGGCGTGCGGCGCGTCCTAAAGCATCGAGCGATACCTCAGCTTGTCCGGTGAGATCGAGCCGCGGGCACAGGGCGTTCAGTGAGTCCGTGCGCAGGGCGGCAAGCACGGTTTCAGCCGCGGCGCGGGCGGTTGCTTCGCGGACCGGCGGATGGAGCTCGGCCAGCTTTGCGGGATAGCGCGCCAGCAACTCGGAGTCGAAGTCCTCGTCATCTTCCTCTTGGCCGGGACTTGCCTTTTGCGTCACGGGTGAAAGCAGCTCCTGCGGCAGCTTCACGCGCCACTGGCCAGCCTTCGAGCGCAGGAAAGGGAGATGGACCAGCTTCGGCCGCGGACGAGCGGAAAAGTCGCCGGCGGGATCGAGCGCGACCACGCTCACCAGCCGGTCGTCGCCTTCCGGCTCGACCTGCACGATCGCGCGCAGCGCTTGCGGGGCTGCCAGAAGCCGCCACTTCTCGTGCCGGATCTCCGGGCTACGCAGGGTGCGGGAGACCGCTTGAAAGGTATCGTCCCAATCGGCGGGGCGGGGTTCCTCGAGGCCGCCGGCGATGGCGAGGGCGGCCGGCAGGTTGCGAGCTGCCAGTGCGGCGAGGAAATCGCCGGCCAGCTTTTCGGGCGTGGAGTCGTGCAGGTCGTCCGGGCTTTTCACCTTCCGCATCTCTTCGGAAAGCATCGAGAAGATGTTGTCCTTCAGCCGCACGAGTTGCTCGCCGCGGGCCCGCAGCATCCAGTCTTCGAGTTGCTTGGCGCGGACCAGAAAGCCCGGTCGGAAACTCAGGCCGGTGCTATTGAAAGAGGAGGGGAGCGGCGCGGGTCGCCACTTGCCGGCGTTCTTGACCAGTCCCACGGCGTGGATCTGCACGCTGCCGGAATCGTAGTTGGTCACCTGCGAAACGAGCACGGCGGCCAATTCGCCGTCCTCCTTTTCCTCGATCACCCGCAGATCATCCGGGCGAATGTGGCGGCCCAGCTTGTCCAGCCTCTCCGCGATGTCCGCCCGTTCCTCTTCCGGGACGTCCGGCGAGACGGCAGTGTCTCCGACGGAAAAGACCGCGTTGCCGTCCTTCAGCCCGCGCAGGAATGACAGCGCGGCGTCGCCCGGCCCGTCGGCGGCAGATGCCGTCACGGTCCACGCGAGCGTCAGCACGGCGGGCCAGCTTTTCATAGGGACTGGTGGAACGTGTCCTTGGCACCGAGCGATAGCACGAATCCGGCGAGGAGATCGATGGTCCGCTCGATGTCGTCCAGATGGGCGGTTTCGACGACCGAGTGCATGCAGCGCAAGGGCAGGGACACCAACGCACTCGGGACCCCCTCGCGCATGTGGAAAATCTTGTCCGTGTCGGTGCCGGTGAAGCGGCTGCTGGCCTCGTGCTGGACCGGGATCTTGCCCTTGGAGGCGACCTCCATCAGGCGTTTCACCACCAACGGGTGGTTCGCCGTGCCGTGGGTCACGGTGGGTCCGCCGCCGAGCTTCACGGCACCATGCTTGGTCGAATCGATCCCCGGGGTGTCGGTCGCGTGAGTGACGTCGAGGCAAACGCAGGCGTCGGGATTGTGACGGTAAGTCGCCATCATCGCGCCGTGGCCGCCGATTTCCTCCTGCACGGCATTCAGGCAGAGCAGGGAAAAGGCCGGCTTCTTCTTCGACTTGGCGATCTGTTTCAGGACCTGGGCGATGATGTAGCCGCCGATACGGTTATCCAGCGCCCGACCGATCAGGCGTTTGTGGGCGAGTTCCGCGGGGCCGTCTTCATAGACCGCCGGGTGGCCGACGCGCAGGCCGAGCGTGGCGACTTCCTTCGCGCTGGAAGCGCCCACATCCACCCATAGCTCGTGGACATGCGGTGCCTTTTCGTCGCCGCCATTGTCACGGCGGAGGTGAATCGCGGTGTTGCCGATGATGCCGGGGACCGGTCCTTTGTCGCCGGCGAAAATGATCCGCCGCCCGCGTGCGGTCGCCACGTCGCTGCCGCCGATGCGGTCGAGACGGATGAAACCGTCGGATTGGATCGTCTTGATCATGTAGCCGATTTCGTCGGCGTGGGCGGCCAGCATCACGGTGCGCGGCGATTTGCCTTCGAGCCGGGCCCAGGTGGATCCGTAGGCGTCGCAGGCGACTTCCGTGGCGAAGGGCCGGAGGTGGTCCGCCCACACCCGCTGGCCGGGCATCTCGAAACCGGTGGGGCTGGGCGTCTGGAGCAGGCTGAAAAGAAACTCCCGGTCGTCTTTCGTCATCCGCGCCATTCAAGCACGCCCGGCCCGGAGGGCAACCGGCGAGTGACACAAGTGTTGCCCCTTCCCGCTCCGCCGGGGAAAGATGCGTCGCTGGACTCGACGTTCTTTCCAGATCCGATTTCATGAAGCCGATTCTCACCCTTGCCGCCGGCCTGATGGCCGCGACTGCCATGCACGCTGCCGAGCCTTTTCTGGTCGCCCACCGGGGCGCGTCCCACGATGCGCCGGAAAACACCCTGCCTGCGTTCGGGCTTGCGTGGAAACAGGGGGCCGATGCGATCGAGGGCGACTTCCACCTGACCCGGGACGGCAAGATCGTCTGCCTGCACGACTACGATACCAAGCGCGTGTCGGGGACCAAGAAGGTCGTGAAGGACAGCACGCTGGCCGAGCTCCAGGCGCTGGATGCGGGCGCGTGGTTCAAGCCCGAATTCAAGGGCACCAAGTTGCCGACCCTGCGCGAGGTCGCGGCCACGGTGCCGGCGGGGAAGAAGTTCTATGTCGAGGTGAAGTGCGGTCCGGAGATCGTGCCGGCGATGTTAGAAGACCTCGCGGCCTCCGGCTTGAAGGACGAGCAGATCGTGGTCATTTCCTTCCAAGCCCCGGTGATCGCCGAGGTGAAGAAAGTGAAGCCTGCTTACAAGGCCTGCTGGTTGTCCTCCTTCGCCAAGGAGTCGCCGCTCGATCCGGGCACGGATGAAGTGCTGGCCACGCTGCGCAAGATCAAGGCGGACGGCTTTAGCTCGAAGGCGGATGAGCGTCTCGATGAAGGCTATCTGAAAGCGATCCGCGATTCCGGCTTCGAGTATCACTGCTGGACCGTGGACGAAGTCGCCACCGCGCGACGCTTCCTCGATCTCGGTGCGCTTTCGGTCACCACGAACCGTCCCGAATTCCTACGCAAGGGTCTCAGCGGGGTTCCTCCAGTGGCAGCACCTTAACCGGGATCCTCGGCTTTTCGCCATCGGCGGCGTGGATGATGAACTGCTGGAGTTTTTCCGCGCTCTTCATGATCTTGGTGGACAGGCAGGGCTGCAGGGAACCATCGGCGGCGGGGTAGAGGATGGATGCGGTGATTTCCTGGGTGCCCGCGGGGAGGGTGCGCATGAGCGCCGTGCGGGGCTCGATCTTCAAGCGCTCGGACCCGAAGACGAGACCCATCGGCTTCGAGGTCACATTGATGAACCGGCAGTCACCCTGGCTCCGGTCAGCCTTTCCGTCGGGAATGGGCAGCACTCCGACCTTGTTCCAGTCCGGCCCACTGCGCCAGACGAGGACGAGGGTAGCTTCCGAGCTGGAAAGCGGGAGCTTCGCCCAGGTGCCGGAGCCTTGGCGGGCCTCGATGGAGCGGGTTTCGGGAAGAGGGAATTCAAGTGGCTCGGAGATCATGCCGAGCCGGAGCCGCAGCTTCATTGAAGTGGGTTCGCCAGCCTTCTCCTTTGGGGGGATGGCGATTTCGAGGTTCCGCGGCGGGATGGTGCCCTCGGCGGCGGGGATTTCGTAGCGCACGCCATTGCGCACTTCCTGGCGGAATGGTGGCGGATCCCCGAGCGGCAAGATCCGCATTGTGTGAAGTGCCGGCTTGTCCTGCGCGGAGGCCCACAGGGGGGGGAAGACGAGGATCAGTCGAAGGGCGCGCAGCATCATGGCAGCCCGGCTGTAAGGGGGAAGTGCCGGGGGGTTCACGATGGGGTTGGTGACAATCGCGTCGCCTTTGGCGGGGAGGCGGCCTCTTAAAGAATCGGTGAGTGGGAACCGGTTCCTTGGGTTTTGAAACTCGCACTTCGTGAGGAAATCGTGATGTGAAAGTTTGGTCACTTTTGCGAGTGGTTAAGGTCGGTTTAATGCGACCTTTTTGTCACTTTTAGGCGGATTATATTTGGTAAATTGGGGTTCTCCCCGAAAATTTGATGTCCTGTTTGTCACTTTTAACCGCTCGTTCCACAGGGCAAACGCGGCAATTTCCGCGCCGCACATGAATCATTCAAACTCACCAGCCCTAGCGGCGCTGATCGCATGCTCGCTCGGCGGCACGGCTTTCAGCCTGGAGCACGCGACACTCGACGTGACCCAGCGCAACAACACGAACAACAACCAGGCCAGCGCGGATCCCGCCGTCGCGGTCAGCATCGGCTTGGGAAACAGCAGAAACTTCTCCGTGGTCGGCCACAACGATGGCGACATCGACGTGAGCTTCACCTCCAACCGGGCGAACGAGCGGAACCTGGGTGTGGTGATCAATTCGATCGCGGAACTCGCTCGCCAGAACGGCGTCCTCCCGAACAAGGGAGGTCCGGCAACGACGGTGTACCCGAACGGGGTCGCCTACGGAACCGCCGGCGCGGAGCCGTCGGGCACCGGCTATTACCTTTCGAATAACGTCACCTTGGGTGGAGCCGAATCGGCCAGCCCGTTCAATTCGGAACTCAACATCGACGTCGCCGCCGCGTGGTTCCCCCACACGGAAGGCTGGCTCGCCGGTCACTACAAGACGACGGCCACGCTCTACTCCTCGTCCGCCATCCGGCTCGGCAAGGAATTCGTCCGCGACGGAAGCGGCGTCTCGGTGGTCGACCTGCGGCACCTGCGCTCGCACGGTGTAGCCGCCACCTCGCAGAATGGCGTGCTTCTCGTCAGCGGTGGCGACAATGCCGGCCTCGTGGCGATGGCCCGGCCGAACCTCGACGGGACCTTCACCGTCTCGACCAAATCCAACTCGACCACCACGCCGCTCTATAACGATGCCGGCGTCGCGTTTGTCTATGTCCCACTCGTCTCGGCCGGCATGGGCCAGGTGATGGCAGTGGGCAAGGTCCGCAGTGACGGTAGCAAGGCGCTCGCTGGTGGCGATTTCACCGTCACCAAGCTCGCCACCGGCCGCTGGCTCGTGAAGATCGGACCCGAGGGATCCGAGTTCATCAACGAGGACGGGACGCTGGTCATTTCCGCGGAAGGCGGCTCGCCAGTGGCAGGCGCCACCCCGACGCCGAAAAACCGCAACAACTTCGTGGCCCACGGGTGGAGCCAAGCGGACGGCGGATGGATCGTCGAAAGCCGGGACAACATCGCCGCCGAACTGGAAGACGGCGCGACCCCGGCAGAGGAGATGTTCAGCTTCGTGTTCCTGACCCCGGGCGACCCGGAGAACCTTTTCAGCTATGAAAACGCGCCGCTGCCGGAAGTCTCGCTGAGCAGCCCGGTGGAGAACAGCTACCATACGGTCGGGCAGCCGGTCACGCTGGCGACGTCCGTGGCAGCCGCCGGGAACGTTGAAATCGCAAAGGTCGACTTCTATGTCGACAGCGTGCTGGTCGGCTCCGCGACCTCCGCGCCTTATGAAATCCCGTGGGCAGTGGCAGGCACGGGCACCCATCTGGTGGAAGCCTTCGCCTACACCACCGACAATGCGGTGGCCGGTGCCAAGCGCGTGTGGTTCTACGGTACCGTCCCGATCGGCGACGTGAGCGTTCCCGGCTACTCGGCGGCCATCCTCGATGGCGGGGATTTGGAAACCGACGTCACCGAGCTGGATGTCGACTACGTGCCCAGCCCGACCACGCCATGGAACATCCTGGCGAATTCGCCGGGGTCGCAGGCCTTCGGCACCGCCGGCGACGTGCGTGGCGCACCGGCCGTGAACATCGGTGGCGCACCCGTGCCGTTCAACTCCGGCATCCTTTTCGCGACCAACTTCCTTTCCAACACCTTCCACGAGATCCCCACCCGCGGCTCCGTTGACAACAACGTGATCGCCTACAACGCGACCGGCAACATCGCCCTAAAGGTGGAGGACAACAAGCAGGGAGGCAGCCTGGTGCGTCCGGAATCCGGCCGTTTTGCGATGGGCTTCTTCCCCTACTCCAGCGGCTGGGTGGGCGCCTCCCTGGCAGCCGACGGTTCCATTGTCGACGGCAGCTCGAGCCTGCCGGCGGGTGTGACGATCACCAAGTCCAGCAGTGGCACGGACTTCGTGATCGAAGGTCTGCCGATGACCGGGAACCTGCTGGCCGTGAGCCAGGGGGCGGCATCCGACAACGTCGTTTGCATCGGCCGCAACGCCAACACCTGGATCATCCGCAGCGTCGACAACAACGGCGCCGCGGAAAGCGACAGCACCAGCTTCCTTTACGTTCCGACCGACGCCCCGCAGGTGCTCAGCGGTCTGGTTCAGAATGATGCCACGCTGGTCCCGCTCAACGAGACCATGGCCGCCCACGGTGCCCGTGTGGTCCGCACCGGTGTCGGCTACGAGATCGAGTTCGGCGACGGCAGCAAGATCAACCCGTCGAACACGGTGCTGCTCGTGACGGCTGACGTGAACAACGGTGATGGCGGCGACAACGTCTTCGCCTACCACACCCGCGGCAACAAGTTCGTGGTCTTCTCCCACGACCTCCCCGGCATCAACGGCTTTTTCCAGAACGGTGGCTTCCGCTTCCTGGCCGTGCCGACCGCTCCGCTGGCGAATCCCGGCCAGCAGGTCTTCGTGACACATGTCGTCGACAAGGTTCAGGAAGGCGTGGAGGGCGATGACACGCTCACCTACCGCTTCAGCCGCCTCGGCGGGGATTCGTCCCAGCCGCTGACAGTCAACTACACGTTGTCCGGCACGGCCACCGCGGGCACGGACTACGTGGCTCCGTCCGGCACGGTCACCTTCGCGGCCGGCGTCACCGAAGTGGAAGTTCCCATCGTCACCCTGAACGACGAGACCCTCGAACTGCGTGAAACCGTTGTCGTCACCTTGTCGGAAGGTGCGGGCTTCAGCGTCGGCAGCGGCACCGCGAGCGGAACCATCCGCAACGTTGGAACCAACCCGGCCATCCAAACCGTTTCCTTCCAGCAAGGAGTGAACGGCTACAACAGCTACTTCGGCAAGCGGGTGGGCACCGGCAGCGTCAACCAGATGGACTCCCCGAGCGTTCAGACCTACGGCGTTGACGGATCGACCGACAATACCACCGACATCAACGGCATCCTGCGTTTCGACAGCATGTTCGGCACGGGCTCGGGAAAGATCCCTTACGGTTCGACGATCGTGAAGGCGGAACTGACCATCGCTACGGGTTCGGCCGGCTCGGATACGTCCGGCGGCCCCTGGGTGATCGACCGCTTGAAGGGCGTCGTGACTTCGGTCACCACCTACGAGAACCTGACCAATGGCAGCAATGTCGGCGTCCGTGGACGCAGCGCGCTGACGCCCTTGGCTGGTTTTGCCGGCCTCGCGCTGGGCGATATCGACACCGTTGATGTGACGAAGTTCGTCCGCATCTGGGTCAACGTGCAGAACAACGAGAGCGAGGACTACAACCACGGCTTCTCGCTCTATGACGCGGACACGGACGATGCCTGGGGCTACTGCACCTCCGGCAATTCGGACCCGAATCTCCGTCCGAAGCTGGTGGTCTCCTACATCCCGCCTACCCCTGATGTCGAAACCAACAGCTACAGCTTCGACGCGAGCAAGTCGGTGAAGCTGAGGGGTACGGGAACCAGCCTGGATGGCGCGCAGCTCCAGGGGAACTACATCGACCTGGAGCCGTCGCCCGGCACCACCGAGGAGGCCTTGTTCCAGTTCCCGGTGGAATTCGGTGCCGGCGCCCAAGCCATTCCGGCGGATGAAGATATCGTCCGGGCGGAACTGGTGCTGACTTCCGTCTCCGGCGGGAATTCAGCGTCCCCCGGACCGGTCGCGGTGCACCGGATGCTGGAAGACTGGATGATCGAGAGCAACTACGGCTACTACGGTCCGGAGGTCGGCGCGCAGCTCGATATCGCGGAAGACGCCCGGGTCTTCGGTCTCGGCCACGGCTCGATCGCGACCTTCGACGTTACCGCGATCGTCCGTGCCTGGCGTGCGGGTGCTGGGCAGCACGGCATCAACGTGAAGCCGGAAACCACCGATGGCTGGCAGTTCTTCTGGCCCGGAGCCAGCGGTGCGGATGCGACCAAGGTGCCGAAGCTGGTGATCTACACCGCCAAGTCCATCGGGGTTGAGAGCGGCTTCGAAGCTTGGGCAACCGCTAACGGCATCGGCGGTGCCACCCAGGACTTCGACGGCGACCATGACGGCATCCCCGCGCTGATCGAGTATGCACTGGGTCTGGATCCGGAGGCCTTCGACAAGTTGCCCGGCCTGCAGGCCGAGGGTGGCGGCACCGTCCTGCGGTTCCTCAAGGGAGCCCCGGACAATCGCTTGGTCTACAAGATCAAGAGCAGCATCGACCTCGATGTTTGGGGAGACGTGACCCCCACGGTGGATAACGCGAACGAGATCTCCGCGATCGTCACGATCGGTGAGGACGACGTGCGTTTCTACCGCCTGTCGGTGACATACACCGAAGGCTGATGACCATCCCTAGGCGGCCGCTTCCTTCAACGGGGAGCGGCCGCCTTTTTCTCAGTGGAACCCCCTCCCCATTTCATTCAACCGGGCAACCGGACTTCAGAACCTATTTCAATTCAGATGCAGAACTACACGTGGAGGAGATTCAGGAGAATCCACCGGATTAGTCCGCAGGGACGGACGAAGACAACGGATCCGCTTCCCGCCAGCACCGGGGGAAACCACAGACCTCGCAGGAAAACACCAGCGCGTGGTTTCGCGTTGATCGCGGCGATGGCTCTGTTGCCGCTGCTGATGATCCTCGCCGTCAGCCTGCTCAGCCTCTCCACCATTTCCCTGAGGAAATCCACCGCCCAAACGGCGATGGACGACGCCCGCGCCAACGCGCGGCTCGCCCTCCAACTCGCCGTCGGCGAACTTCAACAACACCTCGGGCCGGACCAGCGGGTCAGCGCGGACGGACGCCTGCTGAAGGAAGCCAATCCCCATTGGACCAGCGTCTGGCGCAGCACCCGGAAGGATGGCTCGCCCTACATCACGAGGGACAACGAAAATGGCGGCCTGAAGGATCTCCGGGCGGGGGCTTGGGACGCGCGGAACGAGCGCATCGCCACCTTGGTGAGTGGCAACGAAGGAGCGCTGGAATATAACGCGGACAGCAATGGAGGAGACATGGTGGAACTGGTTTCCGAGATGGCTTCCGGCGACCCCGACATTAGCACGCGGGTGCAAGTCCCCCGGGTCGCGCTGGCGGATGGCAAGAAGTCCGCGGGAAGCTATGCCTGGTGGGTGGGTGACTTGGGCATCAAGGCCAATGTGGCGACGCGGGATGCCTCGGAGCGGAACAAGGCGGCGCATCCGTGGCGATCCCTCCAGCTTGCACAGGATGCATCATGGAGCGCCGCGGACGGTGGCAAGGAGCTGGACGATGAGATCCGCGGGAAAGTCGTCTCCACGGGCCAGCTCGATCTCGCGGGTGGCGGCGGGACGGTGCCCCGGGAAGGCTTTCACGATTTCACCACCGATTCGAAAGGGTTGCTGACCGACGTGCGCGCCGGTGGCTGGCGGAAGGATCTCACGGCCTATCTCGAGAGTTCCGGCCCCATTGCGAACCTGGACTACGACGGCACTCTCTCTGCGGGCGTGAAGGATGAGGACAATCTCGTCGGCCCGCGCAACCGCGACGCCGCCAAGCTGCCGGACGCGACCGTGACCGCACCTCGTCTCGACCGGATCTCGCCAAACTTCGGGCTTCTACGCGATTGGGCGAAGCGCGCGGCTTCCACTTCACCCGGGAATTTCAAATCACCCATCGAGCTTCCGAAGCTGACCAATGGCAGCTCCGGTGGAGTGGATTTCTACGATCGCGCGAAGAACGACCTGATGCCGACGCTGGTGGAAGGCTCCATCTACTACAATCTCAGCTACTACGACGATACCGCCGCCAACCCGACCGCTCCCTATGGTCTCCGGCTGCACATGTATCCACGCGTGGCGCTGTGGAATCCTTATCAATTCGAGATCGAGGTGCCGAACTCGATGATCCTGATGCATGTGAATGGAGGCAAACAGGTCCAGGTCACCCTGCAGGGCGGGAAAAAACAAGACTTCAAGATGTACTGGGGTGAGAGTGGAGGAAAAGACGGCGGCAGCAAGCAGGGCCGCATCTACTTCCGCATGATGGGAACGAAGATCGCTCCCGGGGAAACCATCGTCTGGTCGCCGCGGCAAAGTCGGCGCTACGACGAAGTCACCTTTTCCAACAATGTCATGTATCCGGATGTCGCTCCGAATGCAGCAGTGAGTTTCTACCAGGACGCGCGCAACGACGGCTTCCCGCTGTTCCGCGTTTACAATGCAGACAAGGACCCCACGGCCTTCAACAACCGTGTCCCAGCCATCCCGACGGAGTGGCGGGAATTCGTTCCGGTCAAGCCCACCGGCGACCTCCAGGACCTGGGCTACTTGCAATCGGACGACTACTTCATGATGTGGAAGCCGATGACCAACGCCAGCAGCATCGACCTGACCGCCTTCAACGCGCTGCCCCAGGGCTCGCTGGTCTCGTGCGCCTATCAGTTCGGCGATGACGACGAGCTCCCGGTCGAGTGGAGCTATCTCGATCCCGTTCCTTTCCCGCGCTCCACCAAGTCGAGCGCCGCGATCAGCCAGGTGCCGGACCGCCGGACGCGGGATGGCTTCCGCATGCGGTGGTTCGAGGAACACCAATCGAACCTCATCGGCTCCGGCAGCCTCGCGGGCACGCCTCACTTCGAGTGCTCGCCGATCGCCACCTGGAACATGCGGGCGACCTATTCGCTGCGCAATCCCTTCGACAATGTCACGGATGTCGCGCCTCATTTCTTCGGCATTTACACGCGCGATCTCTTCGATGGTGCGGTGGACTGGAACAGCATGATGCCGCGCCCCGGCAGCGGGAAATATCTCGGCGATCCCTTCGACCAGGCGATCCGCTTCCGCCATCCGCGGGTGCTTTTCGACCTGCCGCGACGGGACACCGCCATCGCGTCGCTGGGTTGCTTCCAGCACGCGAAGTTGTCCGAATTCATCTGGCATCCCACCTATCCGCTGGGGAATTCGCTGGTCGATCCGCGGGTCGGCCGTCTGGTCACGGAGCCGGTACGCAGCGACCGGATCAACCGCGATCGTGGCGGCTGGAACCAGGACACGCTGGGCTACAGCATGGACGGGCGCTCCGACCCGGACGGCGCGATCGGCGTGTCGGTCCAGGACAGTTGGGCTCACCTCGCGCGAAACATGCTGAGGGGTGCGCCCCTCGACCATAACGTGATCTACGATCTCAGCTATGAGGTGAACCATTCCATGTGGGACGAGTTCTTCCTCTCGACCGGCACCCCGGCGGAAAAAGAATCCTTCCTCCGCGATCCGGAGCGCAGCCCGCTCCCGAATGGCCGGCTGCTACCGAATCGCTCGGCGGGGGAAATCGATACCTCGGATCTGACCAACTTCCACCTCGCCGCCTCCAAGCTGACGCTCGACGGCGCTTTCAATGTGAACTCCGCCAGCGCGAAAGCCTGGGAAGCACTGCTGCTTTCCGGGGCGGGTGGCAGGTTTGGGGACAAGATCGCATTCCCGCGGATCTACGGCGCGAGCGGAGGCGAATGGGATGGGAAGGAGGCTTCCGACCCGGAAGCCTGGAGCGGACAGAGGCTTTTCACCCGCGACGAGATTCGCAGGCTCGCCACCGCGATCGCGGAGGAGGTGAAGATCCGCGGGCCGTTCCTTTCGCTTTCGGATTTCGTCAATCGCCGGCTGCGGGACGACGCGAGCGGAGATAAGGGAACTCTCCAGGCGGCGATCGACCGGGCCGGGCTGAACCATGCCTTCGAAGACGCATGGCCGCTCAATCGCACCGCATTGCCGGACTACTCGCACGTCGATCACATCCAAGATCCCACCCGGCTCGACCAACGGCGCAAACCGGCCACCATTGCGTGGGGCGCACCCGGGTTCCTCACGCAGGCAGACCTGCTGCAATTCATTGGTCCGGCCCTTTCCGCGAGGTCGGACTCCTTCGTGGTCCGCGCCTATGGCAGTGCGCCTTCGCCCGATGGCGGGGCACCGGTGGAGGCCTGGTGCGAGGCCGTGGTGCAGCGGACGCCCGTGCCGGTCGATGGCGATTCGCTCGGCCTGAACCCGCGGCCGGGCAAGACCGACCCGGACTTCGGCCGAAAGTTCGAGATCACGCGCTTCCGCTGGCTGAAGCGGGAGGAAATTTGAAAAGAGTTCCGTCGACGCAACGAATCCAAGCACCTGCTTTCCGTGAAACCATTCGTCCCCGTATTCCCGCTCACTTCTCCCCGGCTCAGCCGGCGTTCTTTCCTGGGCGGATCCGCCTCCCTGATCACCGCGCTGGCCGCGGGCCGGGTGCTGGGCCAGACCGGGATGGTGAGGGAGATGCCAAACTTCACCGCTTATCCTTTCCAGCTCGGGGTGGCATCCGGCGATCCGCTTGCGGACGGCTTCGTGCTGTGGACCCGGCTGGCACCCCAGCCGCTGAATGGAGGCGGCATGGCGGCGGAGCCGGTGCGGGTGCACTGGCGGGTGGCCGAGGATGAGGCGATGACAAGGGTGGTCGCCAGCGGCAGCGAAGTGGCGAGCCCGGATTGGGGTCACTCGGTTCATGTGGAAGTGAGCGGCCTGAAGCCGGACCGCTGGTACTGGTATGATTTCAAGGCGGGTCGCGAGGTCAGTCCCCGGGGACGCACCCGGACCCTGGAGCGCCCCGATCGCCCGGCTGCGGAGACCTCGCTGCTGAAGATGGCATTCGCCTCCTGCCAGCATTTCGAAGCCGGCTACTACACCGCCTACGAGCATATGCTGGCGGAGAGCCCCGACCTGGTCTTCCACCTCGGCGACTACATCTATGAGGGTCCGGAGGGCAACGGGGGCATCCGCAAGCACATCGGACCGGAGATCGTGACCCTGGATCACTACCGCAACCGCCACGCCCAGTACAAGACCGATCCGGCCTTGCAGGCGATGCACGCGGCCGCACCGTGGGTGGTCACTTGGGATGACCACGAGCTCGACAACAATTGTGCGGGGGATATCCCCGAGGAGAAAGGAATGGTCGGCAGGGACGAGTTCCTGAGCCGTCGCGCCGCGGCTTACCAGGCCTACTATGAGCACATGCCGCTGCGCGCCGCCTGCGTCCCGAAAGGACCGGGGATGAAACTCTACCGCAGCGTCCGCCACGGCAGCCTGGTTGATTTCCACGTGCTCGACACGCGTCAGTATCGTACTGACCAGCCTAATTCCGACGGCTTGAAAGCGCCCGGCGGGGACGCGCTCCGGCCGGATGCCACGATGCTGGGGCATGCCCAGCGGGACTGGCTGCTGGGTGAGCTGGGTGGCTCCCGCGCGACGTGGAACGTGCTGGCCCAGCAAGTGATGATGGCGCGGGTGGACTTCCAGCCCGGGGGCGACACCCTGTGCAGCATGGACCAGTGGCCGGGCTACGAAGCCGAGCGGCAGGCGCTGCTGAAGGCGTTCCAGCAACTGAAGGTGGCCAATCCGGTGGTGCTCACCGGGGACATCCACAGCCACTGGGCGAACGACCTCATCGCCAACTTCGATCAACCCGACTCCAGAGTGGTCGGCACGGAATTCGTCTGCACGTCCATCACCTCCGGCGGGGACGGAATGGAGAAGCGCAAGAATTTCCAACAGGCGGCCCCGGAGAATCCATTCGTGAAATACCACTCCGCCCGCCGGGGCTACGTGAGCTGCACGATCGGCGATAAGATCTGGCGGACCGATTTCCGCACGCTGGATCACGTCAGCCGTCCCGGCTCGCCGCTCAATACGCCTGCATCATTCGTCGTGGAGAGCGGTTCGACGGGAATGCAGCTTGCTTGAGATCGGCCGGCGCTCCTCCCCGACGCTCTAACGGAACGCCTTTTGCAGGAGCGATTTTCGTCAAGGCTTGGGATGCCCGTGGGTGGTTCACTCGGGCTCACCCACGCCGTCCTCGGCGTAAGGAAGAATGCGGAAGCGGAAGAACACACTCGCGTCTTCCATCGGTGGATGGAACTCCATCAGGTTTCCATTGCCGAGAAACTCATCCAGATCGGCCCAAGCCACGAGGTCGATGGATCGTTGGAAGCCATAGCGCACGTCGGGCACCGTCTCCAGGGTCAGGCTGAACAGGTCGTTCTCCGGATCGACGTGGAAGCTGTCGAGCACCGGCACACTCCCCGGAAGCACGGCGGTCATGCTCGGGGCGTAGTTGTTAGAGTCGATGGCATCGCCGGTGCCATTGTAGATCCACGGGGCCACGAAAACCGATCCGGTCGTGACAGGTGCCGTGAAGTTGAGGGTCACGGTCGTGCTGCTGCCATGGGTCAGCGCGGTCACCGGGATGGTCAGCAGGTTGTGGATCACGCTGCCCGCTGGCGTGGACCCGTTGAAGGTGGCGGCCGCCGGCAACTCCACTTCCAGGCTGGAGGCTGTGGAATCGTTGGGTCCGAGATTGTTGATGGTGTAAGTGACCGCGAAGGCTGCGCCTAGGTCCACGGCAAGTGGAGCGTCCACGGTCAGGGCAAGATCCGTGCTCACGAGGTCCGGGACTACGGTGACGCCGACGTCGTTGCCGGCCGCTCCGCCATCGCCGTTCGCCTGATAGGTGATCTGCAGGGCAAGGCCGTTGCCGATGGGGATGACTCCACCTTCCGGCAAACCATCGAAGGTGCCATCGATCGGGTCGTTGCCGTCGTTGAGCAGGAGGAAGAACGATTCGCCTTCCGGGAGGACGGGGTCGCTGTCGAGAAGGAGGTCGCCGTCAAGGCTCACGATGCCGCCGACCCGCATCTGGTTGTAACCGACCAGCGGGGTGGTGTGGGCGATGTAGAACTCGATCTCCGCCGAAGCATCGAAGGTGAAGTCGCCGGTGACGTGGAGTTGTCCGTCGTTGTCCGGAAGCACATAGGAGCCGGCTTCGGCGTGGACGGTGCCATCAATCTGCCCGTTGCCCTGCAAGTAGCCTGACGTGGTGAGGTCGCCGCGGAAAGTCCCGTAGATGTTGGCGAAGTCTCCGGAGGGAATCTGGATCGGCACGGTCATCGCCGAGGCATCGAGAGTGGCAGAGGGATCGACCCGGATCGAATGCGAGCTGCCCCAGGCAGCGTCACTAGTGATCTGGAGCGTGCCTTCGTAAACTTCGCGATCCCCGGTGGTGGTGTTCGTGCCACTGAGGATGACGGTGCCAGTGCCGGACTTATCGAGATTCATGCTGCCGCCCAGCGGGCCGGTGATTTCCAGCATGCCATCCACATCGAGGGCGAGAGAGGCGGAGGTCAGCGGCGCGTTGAAGTTCACCGTGGAACTGCTGCTCACGCCGATTCCGACGTTGCCGCCGGGCCGGATAAACGAGCTGCCGGTGACGGTGTAGTCGTCATGGAACTGGATGCTCTGTGCCGTCGGCGAGGTGAGCACATCCGTGACCATCACGGCGTCCAGGGTGACCGTGCCACCGAGGCCTGCTGGAAAGATCGCGGTGTCGGATGAAAGCGGCCGGTTGCCGGTGTTCCAGTTGGCGGGAGTGGACCACAGGCCGTCGGTGGAGGAGTTGCTCCACGTCGGTGTTGCGGCGGAGAGAGACGCGAGAGATACGGCGGTGACTGCAATTCCGAGAGCGAGGCGGCCCGGGGAGGGGGTGGAGGGCGTCATGCGATACCGGAACCTTAACGTTCAAGGATTCCGTAGAAAAGGCATTTCCCCTGCCGGCATTGGGAGATGCTGCTACTTCGGCCGCCGCCATGCATTGAAGTCACGCGATTCCCCGGCGGGGATGATGGCGAGTTCCTCCGGCTGGTCGGGGAAGGTGGTGCGAGGCTCCGGTGGCTTCTCGGGGCCGATGCCCTCGGCGAGAAAAGGTGAGCCTGCAGGCAGAGACAGCCCTTGGTCGAGCTGTGGGTCGTAGATGCGGTTGCCCTTCGGCAGGGTCACAACTTCGGTTCCGCGCATCCATGGCGACGCCATGCCCCAGAAGATATTTCGCTCCACAGTGGGTGTGCCGTAGCTTTTTGCTGCGGGCTTCTCCTCCTCGATGAGCCCTTGGATGATGCCGGGGCCGGAGATGATGTTCCCGCGAATCTGCGGTGAGGCCATGCCTGAAAGCCGGATCGATTCGCGGGTGTTCGCCGCGATCAGGTTGCGTTCGATCTTGTCGCGGCTTTCGAACCAGCAGGAGATTCCGTCCATTTCATTGCGGGCGATCACGTTGCCGGTGATCTCACCGGCGGTATTGCCGGAGGCATAGATGCCGCTTCGGGCGTGGTTGTGGATGAGATTGCCAGTGATCTTCGGCGAGACATTGTCGTACTGGATGCCGTGCCATGCCGACCCGGCGATGCAGCAGTTGTCGATGGTCGACTGGCGCGAGAAGGGGCGCATGACGATGCTGGCGTAATAGCAGTTCCGCACCGTGCAATCGCGGATCTCCGCCTTGCAAGCTTCGCCGAGGACGATGCCGGTGTTCCATGCCGCAGCCACGAGGCAGCCATCCATCTTCAAGGTCGCAATCCTGGCTTCGATGCCATTGCCGACTGAGCCGACGAGGGCGCAGTCCCGGAGGCTCAGGTCGCACTTCACGGCGGAAATCAATGAGACGGGCGACAACGCTCCTTCCGGAGGCGTGCCACTCATCGAAAGCGAAATGCCCTCAAGGTTCACTTGGCCGTTCGTCTCGATCTCGACCACGGGCATGATCCTCTGCTCCGGAGAGGGAACCTCGGGCTTTTCGTAGTCGCGACTCTCCGCGAGATAGGGACCCTGGACATGCAAGCGCGTCTTCTCCCAGCCCGCGCCAATCAGTGTGACTGGCTTGCGAATGACGATGCGCTCTGGGTAGTTGCCAGCGGCAATTCGGATGACGGCTCCGGGCGAAGCATCCTCCAAGGCTGCAGCGATGGTGGGGTAGTTGCCCTTGCCCTTGATCGTCACGGTTCCCGGTGACGAGGTGTCCTTATGCGGTGGCACCTCAGGCCCAGGTCGATAATCCTCCAGCTTCCGTTCAAGTACGGCTGCGATCTCCGCATGCTCCAATCGTTGGCTGTGGGCTCGCACCAAGGCCTCGTCGCGAGATTCGTAAAGGAGCGACTGATAGAAGATCGCCATTACGGCTGCGATCGTGAAGAGCCCGGCCCAGATCAGGGCGATCGTCTTTCCCCTGCGGGTCCGCCATGACAAAACGGCCAGCACCAGCGAGCCGAGCAGGCAAGCGGCCCCTGCAAGCAAGACTCCTTCTTCCTTCGTGGTGAAGCTCAGGAGCAGGGGAGTGCCGATGCTCCCTGCGAGGAGCAGCCCCAAAGCCCAGCGTGCCGGCGCGTCGGTGTTCGCTTGTGCCGGCTTGGCCTGGACAAGGGCTCTCACGACCAGCACGGCGACCACCAGCACCGAGAGGATCAGTACCGCCCCGCGCTCCAAGCCCGAGCTGAACCACGCAATCACCAGCAGGATCGCTGGCGCGAAGTGAAGGACGTGCCGCAGCCATTCGCGTCGTTTTTCTTCGGCTGGTATGATCCGCGGTGTTTCTGCCGCGGGCTCCGGGCGCATCGGATGGGTCGTGACCTCGCGGGTCACTTCGCCGAGCACGGTATTGAAGTCCCCCGCACTCTGGAGCCTCAGCTCCGGCTGTTGGGCCAACGCGCGCAACACCACCTCGTCCAATCGCACGTCGATCTGCACCCGCCGCGACGGAGCTACGGGAATCGTAGTAGGTCGCTCGCCGGTGAGCATTTCGTAGAGGACCACGCCGAGGGCGTAGACGTCGGCACGATGGTCGATGTTTGCCGCGCCGGCATTCTGTTCCGGTGCCATGTAGTGCGGCGTGCCGGCGCGCTCCGCGGCATCCCCGGCCAGCGTGGCGATGCCGAAGTCGGCGATCTTCACGCGGCCCTCGCGATCTAACAAAATGTTCTCCGGCTTGATGTCGCGGTGGACGATGCCGTGGTCGTGGGCGAACTGGAGCGCTTCGCAGATCGGCGGGACGATGGCCAGCGCTTGTTCCGGCACCATCTTGCCGTCGCGCAACAGGTCGCGGAGGTTCACGCCATTGATGAACTCCATCACCAGGTAGTAGAGCCCGCCGGTCTCGCCGAAGTCGTGGATCGTGACGATGTGCGGGTGGCTCAGCTTCGCGAGCATCTCCGCTTCCTTGGCGAATCGTCCGGCAAAGCGGACTTCGCGCTCGCGTTCCGGGGCGAGGATCTTGATCGCGACCAGCCGGTTGAGCGACTTCTGGCGCGCCTTGTAAACGACGCCCATGCCGCCGCGGCCGAGGCATTCGAGGATCTCGAACTGCGGGAACTTTTCGGCGATCTCTTCCGGCGCGGGCGGCGGCGGGATTTCCCGTGGCCCGTCATCGAGCGTGCGTGACGCGATCGCCTGGGCCATCAGGCAGGCCGGGCAGACATCGCTGCCGGTGGGCAGCGGCTTGCCGCATTCGGGGCATGAGTTGGAAGGATTCATCTCAAGGCTCACTCACCCGAAAAGGAGAGGACGTTACAGATTAGCGCCGCCGCTCCTGCCAATCCCTCATCGCGCCACCGAGTTCGTCCAGCGTATCGCTGGCGGTGGTGACCGGACCTTTCGCCAAGGCTCGCTCCGCGGCGCGGCCACACAGCCAGGCGGCGAGGGAAGCGGCATCGCACGGTTTCATTCCCTGCGCGAGGAAAGCCCCGGCGACGCCGGAGAGCACATCGCCCTGCCCGCCGGACGCCATGCCGGCGTGGCCGGTAGGATTGAAGCGTGTCGCTTCGCCGGGAGCTGCGACCAGAGTGCGGGCTCCTTTCAAAAGGAGCGTGCAGGGATGTCGGGTGACAAACGCCACAGCGGCGGCGAGCCGGTCCTTTTCCGCGAGGTCCGGTGCCAGGCGTCGGAACTCACCGGGGTGAGGCGTGATGAGATGGCGGCTATCTAACAAAGCGGTCTTCCCCGCCGTCGCGAGGAAGTTCAGTCCATCCGCATCAAGCACCGCGGGCGGGTGAGGCTTGGCCAAGCGGGCGAGCAGATCCGCCTGCCCGGTCTTGCTCATGTTCGCGATGCCGGGGCCGATGACGAGCGCGTCGTGCCCGGCGGAAAAGGCATCGGTCACCGGTGTTGGCGATACTTTCACCATCACCTCCGGTGGCATGGGCGCGGCGAGCGAAGGGAGGAACTCCGGCTCCACGTGCAGGGTCACCAAGCCCGCGCCAGCCCGCAGCGCGGCGGTGGCGGCGAGTACGGCGGCACCGGTCATTCCCGGCGACCCGGCGAGGAGCCCGATCCGGCCGGAATCGCCCTTGTGGAAGTCGTGCGGCCTCGGCGAAAGCAGGCCGGGAAATGCATCCGGACCAAAGAGCTCAAGTGCGGACCCTTCGGGTGGAGGCAGGTCCCCCAGCGGCACCAGCAAGATCCGGCCGGCGCTGGCAATCCCGGCAGGTGTGCTCAGCCCGAGCTTCGCGACCCCCACCGTGATGGTCAGGTCGGCCACGACTCCACGGCCTTCGCCGCTGTCGGCATCGATCCCGGACGGCAGGTCCATGGCGGCCACGACGGCTCCGTGGGAATCCCGCAGCCACGCCATTTCCTCCGCCAGACGGGCGAGGGGCTCCCGCAAGGTGCCGCGGGCCCCGATGCCCAAGAGTCCATCGAGCAAAAGCAGCGGCCCCGAGCCTTCCGGAAGCGCGTTTGGCAGTTCCTCTACCAGCTCCCGTCGCTTGCGTCGCGGGAGCACTCCCCACTCGGTCTCCGGGTAGGCGGCCTTTAGCGCGATCTGCCAGCCAGCTTCGCGCAGATACCGCAGGGCTACCAAGGCGTCGCCGCCGTTGTTTCCCTTGCCGATGTAGGCGACTGCCCGTCCTGGCTGCGGGAAATGGTCGAGCAGACGACGGGCGATGCCTTCGCCCGCCCGATCCATCAACGACTCCGCGGACACGCCGCGGCGGAACGCAGCTTCCTCCAGCGACCGCATGGCCGCACCGGTGACAAACGACATGCCACCACATCTATCGGATCAACCCGCCCGGCGGAAGCGCACGATGCCCTCGGCCATGCCTTCGGCCAGCGCTTGGCGGAACCAGGCTGATTTCATCCGGGAGCGTTCGCCGGCATTGCTGACGAAGCCGCACTCGACGAGGATCGACGGGCAGGTGGTGTTCCGGATCACGTAGAAGCGGGCGAATTTCACGCCGCGATTCACGCACCGGACCTTGCCCATCATGCCGTTGTGGACGTAGGAGGCGAGCGGCTGGCTCTGGCCAGAGTGGTAAAAAGTCTCCAGACCGGACACTTGCTGCTTCCAGGTGTAGTTGTAGTGGACGCTGACGAAGATCGCGTCGGAGTAGCGGCTGGCGATGCGCACCCGCTCCGGCAGCGAGATGAAGTAGTCGCTGCGGCGGGTCATCACCGTGCGAAAACCGCGCTTCTTGAGTTCGGCCTCAAGGCGGGTGGAAGTGTCGAGGGCGAGGTGTTTTTCATACACCAGGCCCCACTGGCCGCCCTTGTCATGACCGCCGTGACCGGGATCGATCACCACGGTGCGGAAGAAACGTGCCTGGGCCGGCAGGCTCGCCAGGCAGAGCGCGAGCACGGGTAGCAGCAGTCGGTAAAGCTTTCTCATGTCGGAAAGATTGTTAACAAACCAAAACAATATAGATTTTTTAGGTATATGGGCCGGCGATGTAAAGGGTCAAATCCCCTCTGCGCCGGGAATCCCCGCTCAATTGAAAATGAAAGCTGGCCGGTCGGAGGCCTTGCGGACCTTGCCGCGAGCCTCGGCGGCGGCCTTGGCATCGTAGGGGATGCTGTTCCCCACCTCCACGACCCCGTCCTTCGAGGTGTAGAGCACCGGATCCGAGCCGGCACCGCGCTTGTGCAGCTCACGGCCGAGCAGCTTGCCATCCGAGGCGACCCGGACGTGTCCCCACATGTCGGGCGAGATCAGGTAGAGCACGTGCATCACCTGGCGATTGTCGAGGGTGGCGGAAGGCTTGCGGAACATCAGGACCTCGCCCAGCGGGTGGGTCTGAAGCGAGCCGCCGGTGCGGGAATCCATGACCTGCGCGTAGAGCATCGTCTTGCTGCCGCTGTTGAATTCCAGCACGCGGAATTCGCGGGTCTGGCCCGCCTTGCCAGGCAGTCCGATCTTCTGGGTCCAATAGGGCCGGGCCGTGCTGGTATTGAAGAGCAGGCGGTTGGAGACGAAGCCCTCGTTGGTCTGGCCGGGCAGCCGGACCGAGGCGTAGACGGAGTAGTTGCCCGCTGACTGCAGCGGATAGAGGCGGCTCAGGTCGACCGTGCGGCTCATCGTCTGGCCCAGCGGGATTTTCACCGCGCCGAAGGCGGGCTGGCCCAGCGGGGTCAGCGGGTTGCCGCTCAGCGTGTTCACCATCAGGTCCAGCCATCCCGCGCGGCTATTTCCTTGGAAGACAATGTCTTGGCCGGAGCGGTTGGTCACGTTGACCTGGACCAGCACGGGCTCGCCGGCGACGAAGTTGTTGCGCGTCATCTTCAGCTTCACCTCGATTTGGGCACGGGCCGTCGCCAGGCAGAGGCCGAGAAAAACCAAGGGGAGCAGCAGGCGGATTCCGGTCATGGGGTCGAAGGCCTATCGCACACCCCCCGGCCCGTCAACCCAACGGGCCGGGACTTCGTCTAACCACGAAGGCGGGGCGAGCTCCGGTCTGACAGTCAGTGGTGGCCGGCGAGTCTTCGCCGGTGGAGCGTTGAGCGCTGGAGCGGTCGCCCGACCGAAGTCCTTTGGCAGCAAGGGATGGGGTCCCGAAGGTCCACCTGCATACATTGCGGCGAGAAACTGGAAGTCCCCATATTCGGAGAGAGCAACATCAAGACGCTGGGGAAGATTTGAATGGGTCAGGGCGCGCGTCTCAACATTTCAGCGTGACGGATTGAAATGCGGGACTTGGCCAGTCCAGTTGCCCCCCTTGAGTCTCCCGCTTTGCAAGAAGGAGACGCCAGCGAAGCAATACCAATGTCTGAAGCATCCCCCGAATCTAACAACTTCCAAATATAAAAATATGTTGACATGTAAGAAGTAATGTTCGCATGCTCACTTGTTCAAAAACGTACATGCGAATGTGTGTTCCGAATCGCTCCCGATCACCCGTCCCACTTGTTCCCGGTACTCGGAAGTGTGCCAGGGACGCGCATCACCACCCAGCCATCATGTACACCCGCATCGGATCCCTGCTCGCCCTCTTCACCCTGCTGTCCCCGACCGCCCGGTCCGCCACGATCATCCCTGTCGTCGGAGGAGAGGCGATCGGAACGGGTACCGGATTCGAGAACATACCGCCGTTCTTTGACGCCCAGCCCGGCGCCGTGCCCACCAGTGGCCCGACGATCGACCTCTTCGGCTCGGCCGGGACATTTTACGCGAATGCCGGGCGGGGCTTCTTCATCAATTTCGGTTCCAGCTACGCTTCGATCACGGTCAGCGACGTCTATGTCGGATTGAAGGTCAACGGGACGAATTCCACGGGGGTGGGCGTCTTCTACTTCTGGAGTTCCGACATCAATGTTCGATACGATCCTCTTTCGGGAGACACGCCGGCCCCTGACTTCAATCTTTTCTCCTTCACCGCGAGCACCTCGGCAAAGAGCTGGCAGCAGATCTACAATGGAGCGGACGTGGTCCCGGCAAAGCAGTACTACATCGGCGCGTTTTCCGGAGGTGCGGTCACGAATCGCCTCGAGGAGATCGTGTTCGTCTCGGCTATCCCTGAACCGAGCACGGCCGGCCTCGCCGCAGCGACCTTCGCATCGTTCATCTTTCTCTCCCGCCGCCGCGGGAAATCATAGAGCGCATGCCAGCGCCGCTTGCTATCAGGCTGCGCCCTCGCCGGTGATCCGCCGGGACGTTTCCCTCTTGGTCTGGCATCGAAGCCATCGTTTCCCACATGCTTGGCCACGGGGCGGAATTGATCGGAGATGGAGTATGGGGACAGCTACCGGCTGGCCGATCTGCGCGGGCCGGAGGGCATTATCGTCGGCCTGGCCGAGGCGAGGGGCTGATTTCGTGGTGAGCGTTGGTATCGATGCTTCCGGCCGAGGCAAGAATGGGAGTTCCGGCGGGTAAAGTGATCGGCGCGTGGAGGTCCGTTGACCCTTTAAACACGATCGGGTATCTACCGCCTATGTTCGGATTCGGCAGCAAGAAGAAGTACGAGGACCAGATGGCCGAATGGCTCGCCCACCCGAACGAATTCGGCGTGCGTCCGAAGTCCGTCCGCCACAAGCGCACCTACAAGGCCAGTCTCATCCACGACGACACCGAGATTCATCTTTGCGAATACGAGATGCCGGACGGCACGCAGGGACGCGGCTTCGTCAATGGGTCCCTGACGTGGTCCTTCCTCGGCGACGGGGTCAACGCCATCGACGATGACAACCTGATTCTCGCGTATTGCGGATGGTCCTGGCTCTTTCCGGCAATGCAGGAAGGCGGGGTGATTACGAACTTCGTTTCAGAGAGCGAGGAAGCCCGCTTCATCGCCCAGAAACAGGAACAGGGTTTGACCGACGTCACGATCACCAACCGCTACAAGATCGGCACGAGCGAGCTCTTCGAGTTCACCGGCAGCTATCAGGGCACGCCCGCCAAAGGCGCGGGCGATACCGGTAACGAAGTCGGCTTCATGGCGGGCGACCCCCGTTTCAACCTTCCGTCCATTTACTTCCTGTTGGGCCGTCAGGTCATCAAGTCGATGGGATGAATCTTCCTACCCGAGTCGTGGTGCCGTTGCTGGCTCTCAATCTGATCGTCTCGGCTGCGGCTTTGTATTTCGCAGTCAACAGCCGTGCTTCCAGCCCGGTACCAACGCCCGTTGCCGTTCCAGCGAGCGGGCTTGCCAGTGTGCCGATCGACGGGCTGTCATTGCGCTTCAGGCATTCCGAGCTCTTCGAGTCCGCTCATGACATGGCACGGCCCGCGGCACTCGGAGAGTTGATTCGCCGAGGTGCCCTGCGCCCCGGCATGACCGACCGCGAAACCGCATTTCTTCTCGGTGACGCCGAGGGCACTGCGACCGGGGAGGCAGGCGACCAGAGCTTTGCCTGGCATTATGGCTTGCCCGGCGGCAATCTAGTCCTGGAGTTTTCAGCTCAGCGAGTTCTTCTCCGCGCGTTCCAAACCCACGATGGCGACCCAGACCACGCCCACTCCGAACCGTTGTTCTGAATTCTATGAGCGAATCCGGTCATAAGAAATACGAACTGCGTTTTCATCATTTGGACGGAGTTCGCGAGAGGTATTTCCTCTCGTCCTGGCACGTCCATCCAGATGATGTGATTCACGTCGGGCAGGTGATCGCCTGCGTGGATTTGCATTGCGACGATGCTGGCAACGTTTCGCCAAGCCGTGCTAATGGCAGCGGCTCTCGCTGAACTTGGGCTATCAGACTTACTTCGAACGCCATGCCCAATTTATCCCCGGAGAATTATCCGCAGCGGGTCCGGGAGTTCACCCGGCTTGCAGCAGACGTCTTTCGCCAGTCAGCCTTCAGCGAGCAGAAACAGCGCGCAGCCATCTGCCGCTATCTTCGTCTTGGTGCCGCCTCCGGTTTTTCCCAAGCCGAACTGATCGACTTTCTCGGCGTGTCCACACCCTCTGTGTTGGAAATGGCCGACTACTCTGATGCAGCGGCGCAACAGGTGATGGCGATGCTAGCCGACATCAGCGAAGAGGAGATTCAGAATAGGGAATGAGGCTGTGGATCTAACAAATTACTGCGTGAAAAAGTGGCGAGCTGGTGTGGATATGGGATCACTGGACGGCCTTTTTTCACTCTCCTGCAGGACACAAAAAACCCGGAGCGTGAGCCCCGGGTTCTTTAATGAATGGTGTGCCGTGAAGAGACGAGGCTCTCACACGTAGTGCAGCTCCTTCGCCTTCTTGGCGATGTCGCTTTCGCGGTCGAGGAGCTCTTGGATGGGATCCCAGCGGCCGGCGACGAGGGCGTCGCGGGCGGACTCGGGCATGTTGAGGCCGAAGTCGAGGCCGGTGGAGGAGCGGACGCGCTTGTTCACCAGGTCGATGGTGATTTCCACGGCGGGATCGGCTTCGACGGCTTGGCGGAGCTGGTCGATTTCCCCAGCGGTGAGCATGACGCAGGGCATGGCGAGGCCGGTCGAGTTGCCGAAGAAGATCTCGGCGAAGGACTCGGCGATGACCGCCTTGAAGCCGTACTTGGCGAGCGATTGCGGGGCGTGCTCACGGGAGGAGCCGCAGCCGAAATTGACGCCGGCGATCAGGATGGTCGCGGCCTTGAAGCGTTCGTCATTGAGCGGGTGCTCGGTCTTCTCGCCGGTGCCCGGGTCGAAGCGGACGTCGTAGAAGGCGAACTCGCCGAGGCCGTCAAAGGTGACGCATTTCATGAACCGGGCCGGGATGATGCGGTCGGTATCGATGTCGGCGCCGGGGATGAAGACGGCGCGGCCGGAGACGGTGGTGACTTTTTCGAGGGCCATGGTGGCTAGAAGTGAGAGGCCAGAGACAAGAGACCAGATCGCGGTCAGGCGACGGCGGCGGCGGGCTCGAGTGAGAAGAGTTCGCGGGCGTCGGCGATGCTGCCGGTGATGGCGGCGGCGGCGACCATGACGGGCGACATCAGGACGGTGCGGCCGGTGGGCGAGCCTTGGCGGCCCTTGAAGTTGCGGTTCGAGGAGGACGCGCAGAGTTGGTCGCCGACGAGCTTGTCGGGGTTCATGGCCAGGCACATCGAGCAGCCTGCCTTGCGCCACTCGAAGCCGGCTGCGGTGAAGACCTTGTCGATGCCTTCCTGCTCGCATAGGTGGGCGACGATCTGGGAGCCGGGGACGACGATGGCGGTCACGCCGGGCGCGACCTGGTGGCCGGAGATGTATTTGGCAACCTCGCGGAAGTCGGAAAGGCGGCCGTTGGTGCAGGAACCGATGAAGGCGACGTCGATCTTCACGCCCTTGATCGGGGTGCCGGCGGGCAGCTTCATGTAGGCGAGCGCCTCGTCGATGCTGGCCTTTTCCTGCGGCGTGGCGGCCTTGGCGGGATCCGGGATGTTCTCGGAAATCGCGATGCCTTGGTCCGGGGAGATGCCCCAGGTGACGGTCGGCTCGATGCTGGCGGCGTCGATCTTGACGATGTCGTCGTAAACGGCGTCGGCGTCGGAGGCGAAGGACAGCCAGCGCGCGGCGGTGGCGTCGAAGTCGGCCATATCGACGTACGGGCGGTCGCTCAGGTAGGCGACGGTCTTGGCGTCGGGATTGACGTAGCCGCAGCGGGCGCCGCCTTCGATCGCCATGTTGCAGACGGTCATGCGCTCTTCCATCGACATGTCGTCGAAGACATTGCCGGCGTATTCGTAGGCGTAGCCGATGCCGCCCTTGGCACCGAGCAGGCGGATGATGTGAAGGGTCACGTCCTTGGCATAGACGCCGGGACGGAGCTTGCCGGTGACCTCGATGCGGCGGACCTTCAGCGGCTCCATGGCCAGCGTCTGGGTCGCGAGGACGTCGCGGACCTGGGTGGTGCCGATGCCAAAGGCGATCGCGCCGAACGCGCCGTGGGTGGCGGTGTGCGAGTCGCCGCAGGCAATGGTGGTGCCGGGCTGGGTGATGCCTTGCTCGGGGCCGACGACGTGGACGATGCCCTGCTTGCCGGACTTGAGGTCGAAGTAGGTGACGCCGAAGTCATCGCAGTTCGAGCGCAGGGCGGCCATCATCTCCGCGGCGAGCGGATCGACCGGCTGGTCCTGGTTTTCCGTCGGGACGATGTGGTCGACGGTGGCGAAGGTGCGCTGCGGGTATTTCACCGTGAGTCCGAGATCGCGGAGCATCCCGAAGGCTTGCGGCGAGGTCACCTCATGGATGAGGTGGGTGCCGATGAAAAGCTGCGTGCGTCCATCGGCCAGAGTGCCGATGCTGTGGCTTTCCCACACTTTTTGGTAGAGGCTCTTGCCCATGATCGGAAGGCCGCTTTCTCGCGGCGGGCGGGCAAGGTGGGGGAGTGCCTGCGGATTGTCAAAGCGGGATCCCGTGCGCGACGGGCGCGATCACAGCACGTTGAAGGCGAACAGCAGGACCACCACGCTGGCGGTGGCCAGCACGACGGTGGCGGCGATCCATAGCATGCGTCGGCTAGAGCCCGGCTTTCTGGCGGGGTCGATCCATTCGTCCCAGCCCCGGTTGTCCGAGCGGAAGCGATGGTAGTGCCGGTTAGCGGATTGGAAGCGCGGCCGGGTCTCGGGCGTTTTCATGTAGGGAGGGATCAAGCCTCTAATGAAATTTTTGCAGAACGCAACCGGGGAATCGTGCCAGTTTGAAAACTACGTAAGGACACGAAAAAGCCCCGCGCGGCGAACCGGGCGGGGCTGGGAAAATTGGAGCCGTGAACTTACTTCGAGTAGTTCACTTCAGGTGCTGCCGGGACTTCCTGGAACTGGGGCAGGGGGCGGAGCGGAGCAGCCTCCGGTTCGCCGGTGCAGCAGCAGGAGGCGGAAAGAAGTGCGAAGGCGGACACACAAACGGCAGCGATGACGCGGAACATAGCGGGAGTGAAGTGAGGTTTTTTTGAATTCGCGAGAAAAATGATTTCCGGGCGAAAATTCAGGGTGGACCCGTCATAAGGTCCACCCTGAGTTGAGTCATGATGCGGACACGAAAGGTCCGCAAAGTCGGATTACTTGGCCGGGGTCACGTAGGTCGGCGAGGCCGGAGCCGGCGCCGGCTTGCTGGAGCAGCAGGAAGAAGAAAGGAAAGTACCGGCGGCAGCGGCGAGGAGGGCGGCGATTTTCACGAGTTTCATGATGGTAGCGTGGTTTGCGGTTGAAACGGATCGAGTCCGATTGAGACCGACTCTAACGGACCGGACATGCCGCGCAAGTTGAAAGTCTGGGGCTCCGGGGTGCCGGAAACCCTTGGTGGGGGCCGGTCTTGCGGCTCACGAGGTCTTCCGCCGGAACATGATCGAGGCGGCTCCCAAGGTGCAAAAGCCGATCGCCACCAGCGGCAGGATCAGCGAGAAGACCCGCTCCGGGGAGGCGTCCTTCAGGAACACCCCCTTCACGATCTCGACGAAGTGCCGGACCGGATTCGGAATGGTGGCCATCTGCAGCCAGTGCGGCATGTTCTCCACCGGCGAGGCGAAGCCCGAGAGCATCATCGCCGGCATCATGAAGGAGAACGCGCCAAGGAAGGCCTGCTGCTGGGTATTGCAGATCGAGGAGATCAGCAGCCCCACGCCGACCAGCGAGAGCGCGTAGAAGAACATCCCCACGTAGAGCAGCAGCAGGCTCCCTTGGAAGGGGACGTGGTAGATAAAGACCGCCGCGCACAGGATCAGCGTCGCTTGGAAGAACGCCACGATCATCGCCGGGACCGCCTTGCCGATCATGATCATCTCCGGGGTCAGCGGCGAGACCAGCAACTGGTCGAAGGTGCCTTGCTCGCGTTCCCGCGCCACCGAGAGCGCGGTCAGGATGAGCGCTCCGATGGTGGTGATCACCGCCACCAGGTTCGGCAGCATGAAGTTCTTGTAGTCCAAGTTCGCATTGAACCAGTAGCGCGTGACGGTTTCCGACGGCATCGCCCGGCCCTTCGCCGCCAAGCGGTCCTTGAGGAAGATCTCGGTGATACCTTGCAGGTAGCCGAAGGCGATCTGCGCGCCATTCGAGCGGCGACCGTCCATCAGCACTTGGATCGGCGCGGTTTCGCCTGCGGCGAGGCGCCGGGAGAAGTCCTCGGGAATGCTGACCGCGAGCATCGCCGAGCGGGATTCGATGGCGGCCTCCATGGCCTTTTGATCGTGGATCGGCAGGATCTCAGTGAAGGCGTCGGATTGGACGAAGCGCTGCACCAGCTCGTTCGATGCCGCGCCGGTGTCGCGGTTGTAGATCGCCAGCGAGGCGTTCTTCACTTCCAGGGTCGCGGCATTTGGAAAGAGCAGGGTCTGCAGGATCACCGGCATGATCAGCAGCGCGCGGCTCGACGGATTGCCGAAGATCGACTGCAGCTCCTTGAGGATGAGCGCGCGGAGGCGGAGGAAGAAGTTCATGGCATCGCGTGGCGTGTCGTTCATTCCATGCGCCGCCGGGTCAGCTTGGCGGTGAGGCCGAGGAAAAAGACGGAGGAGAGGATCAGCATCCCGATGTCCGGCAGCAGCACCTTCCACGGCGTGCCGACCTGGAAGATCGTCTGGATGGCGGAGACGAAATAGCGCGCCGGGATCAAGTGGGTCACGCCGCGCAGGAAGATCGGCATGCTGGAGATCTCGTAGATGAAGCCGGACAACATCATCGCCGGCAGGAAGGCGGCATTGAGCGCCGCCTGGGCCGCATTGAACTGGTTGCGCGTGGCCGTCGAGATCGCCAGGCCGATGCCCAGCACGCTGAACAGGAAGAAGCTGCCCACGATGAAGAGGGCGAGCAGCGAGCCGCGGAAGGGAACGTCCATCAGCCAGCGCGCCGCGGCCACGCATATGACCAGCGAGATCATGCCAAGCGCGTAGTAGGGCAGGATTTTACTAAGCAGCAGCTCCGCCCGCGTGACCGGCGAGGCGAGCAGCGCCTCCATCGTGCCGCGCTCCCATTCCCGCGCCACTACCAGCGAGGTGAGCAGCGCGCCGATGACGGTCATGATCACCGTGATCGAGCCAGGGATCAGGAAATTGCGGCTCTTCGCGGAGGGATTGTACCAATACCGCGGCTCCAGCACGACCTCCCGCTCCATGTCCTCCCCGCGGTCTTCCGAGCGCTGGAGCAGCCAGTGCTGCCAGATGGCCTCGAAGTAGTTGCTGACGAATTGGGCCGTATTCGGCTCCGAGCCATCGGCCACCACCTGCACGGGTGCGGTCTCGCCCGGCTGATTCATCCGCCGCGAAAAGTCCGACGGGATGATCATAAAGCCGCGGATCTCGGAGTCGACCATCGCCCGCTCCATCGCGTCGCGCGATTCGAAGCGGCGGACGATCATCGATGGCGTTCCTTGCAGCGCCGCCGCCAGGCCGTCCGCGTCCTTGCCGGTGCCTTCCTTGAGCAGGCCGACGTGGAGGACCGGCGTGTCGAGATTGATGCCGAAGCCGAAGACGAAGATCAGCAGCAGCGGCAGCACGAAGGCGATCAGGTTGCTGCTAGGGTCGCGGAAGATCTGCAGCGTCTCCTTCCAACAGAGCGCGCGCAGCCGGCGGAATGAGAGGTGTTTCATGCCGCTGCTTCCTCCTTTCCGGTGACCAGTTCGATGAAGGCGTCCTCCATCGTAGGGTCGGGATTCTCCGTCGTGGCGATGCTTTCCTTCAATTCGTCCGGCGTGCCGTTGGCGATAAGCTTGCCGCGGAAGACCAGCCCGATGCGGTCGCAGTACTCCGCCTCATCCATGAAGTGGGTGGTCACCATCACGGTCACGCCGCGATCAACGAGGCCATTGATGTGCGTCCAGAATTCACGGCGCGTGACCGGATCGACGCCCGAGGTCGGCTCGTCGAGGAACAGGATGTCGGGCTCATGCATCACCGAGCAGGCAAGCGCGAGCCGCTGCTTGTAGCCGAGCGAAAGCGAGTCGGTCTTGGCGTTGAGAAAAGGATCGAGGTGGAAGATCTCCGCCATCTCGGCGATGCGCTCGCGCTGCCGCTTCCCCGAGACGCCGTAGATGCCGGCGAAGAACGAGAGGTTCTGGCTGACCGTGAGATGGCCATAGAGCGAGAACTTCTGCGCCATGTAGCCGAGTCGCTGGCGGGCCTCGCTGGCGCTACGCCGCAGGTCAAGGCCGACCACCGTCGCCGTGCCGGCGGTCGGCGTGAGCAGGCCGCACATCATCTTGAAGGTCGTCGATTTCCCCGCGCCGTTGGGGCCGAGCAGGCCGTAGATTTCACCGCGCTTCACTTGGAAGGTGACGTCGTCGGTCGCCTTGAAGTCGCCGAACTGCTTGGTCAGGTGTTCCGCCTCGATGACCGTTTTGCCGTCGTTCGGGATTTCCTTCGTGGCCTTGGCCAATACCGATTCACCGGGTGGACCACCGCCTAACAGATCAATGAAGGCGTCCTCGAAGCGCGGCTTCACCGGTGCCCACTCGGCGCTGGCATCCGCGCCGATCTCCGACGGCTCGAAGGGCTGGCTGTCCTTCTTCAAGATGAGCCGCAGGCTGTGGCCTTGGATGGTGCCGTCGTTCACCTCCGGCCGCGACAGCGCGCGGGTGAGGAGCTGGCGCTTGCGCGGACCGGGCTCGCGCAGTTGGAAGCAGCGGCCTTCGAGCGGTGCGGAGATTTCCGCCGGGGTGCCGGCGAAGAGCAGCTTGCCTTCGTTGAGCACGATCGTGGTGCCGCACAGCTCGGCTTCATCGAGGTAGGCAGTGCTCCAGACGACGGCGATGCCTTGGCCCACCAAGTCCTCGACCATGCCCCACAGCTCGCGGCGGGAAATCGGATCGACGCCCACGCCCGGTTCATCGAGCAGCAGCAGCTTCGGCTTTCCCAACAGCGCGCAGGCCAGCCCGAGCTTTTGCTTCATGCCACCGGAGAGCTTTCCGGCGAAGCGGCCGGTGAAGCGCTTGAGGTCGGTGAAGGTCAGCAGGCGCTCGAACGATTCCTCGCGCTCTGCCCCGGTCACGTGCCGCAGGTCCGCGTGCAGCACCAGATTCTCCATCACGGTGAGGTCTTCATAGAGGCCGAATTTCTGCGGCATGTAGCCGACCTCGCCACGGATCGCAGCGGCGTCCTTGATCGGGTCGCGGCCGAGCGTGGCGACGGTCCCGGAGGCCGGCTCTAACAAGCCAGCGATCAATCTGAGCAGCGTTGTCTTGCCCGCGCCGTCCGGACCCGCGAGGCCGGTGATCAGGCCATTGCGGATTTCTCCCGATACGGCATCGAGCGCCGGGCTGGCCATGCCCTTGAAGGTCTTGGTCAGCTCGTGGAAGTTGACGACGACCTCTGACATCACTCCGCGGGGTGTGCGTCCAGCGAAACGGTGACGGGCATGCCCTGGCGCAGCGAGCCGTCCGAGTCATCCACGATCACTCGCAGGCGATAGACCAGCGAGGTGCGGATTTCCTTGGTCTCGACGGTCTTCGGCGTGAATTCCGCGCGCGGCGAAACAAAGCCGACCTTGCCGTGGAAGGCGTGGTCCGGCTGGCCATCGGTGACCAGGCTGACCTTGGTGCCCGGCGGGAATTTGCCGAGGTCGGGCTCATGAACGTAGGCCCGTACCCACACCGGATTCTCCAGCGACAGCGAAAGCACGGTCGGCCCGGCCTGGACGATCGCTCCGGGCTCGAGGGCGCGGGTGATCACGATGCCGTCCGAGGGACTTTTCAGCTCCGTATCGGCGAGGCGGATCGCGGCGGTTTTCACCGCGGCCTCGGCCTGCGCGACGGCGGCCTCGGCCGCGCCGACGCCGGCTTCGCCGGCACCGACCGCAGCCTCGGCGGCGGCGACTTCTTCGGTGCGGAAGCCGCTTTCAAGCTGGCGCAGGTTGGCTTCGGTGACCTTCAGCCGTTGTTCGGCCTCGTGGAAAGCGGCCTCGGCGTTTTCGAAGTTCTGCCGCGAGACGCCTTTCGATTTCACCAGCTCCGACTGCCGCTCATAGGCTCGCTGGGCATTGTCCATCGTGACTGCGGCTTGCGCCCGGCTGGCCCGTGCCTGCGCGATTTCCTCGGTGCGATAGCCGGCGCGCTTCAGGTCCGCGTCCGCCTTGGCCTGGGTGAGGGTGGCCTTGGCTTGTGAGAGTGCGGCCCGTGCCTGGGCTTCGGCGGCCTTGGCTTGGGCGAGTTCGTTCTCGTAGGGTTCCTTGTCGATCCGAGCCAGCAACTCGCCGGTTTTGACGGCATCGCCCTCGTCCTTCAGCACCTCGGCGATCCGGCCGGAGACGCGGAAGCCGAGGTCCACGCCGCGGATATCGACATTGCCTTGGAGCACTAGCGGCTGGTGGGTGCTCTGATACTTCCCGTAGAAGTACCAGCCGACGCCGGCGAGGACGGCGAGGATAAGGATCAGTGGAATCGCTTTTTTCATGGCATGGCTCCTTTCAAGCCGGGGCAAATGAGTCCGAGGTGTTCATCGAGAATCGTCGCGATGGTCGCGAGGTGGTCGCTGGTAAGTTCTTTCACGCCGAGCCGGCGCAGGATGGTGGTGCGCGCCACCACGAAGGCCAGCACCTGGCCGAAGAGGGCGTGCGCGCGAAGGATCGTCGCGGGTGACTCGGGATCCTCGCCAGTCGCGACGCCGAGCACCGTGGTGAAGAGTTGGTGGAGCGGCTTGAGCGTCTTGTTGTAGAGCAGGTCGAAGCTCTCGCTCGGCGAGGATTGCTCTCGGATCATGACCAGCCGGATTTTCTGGAATTCGCCGTCGCCCAGTTGCTCACCGAGCAGGGTGCGAAGCATGAGCTTCAGCACTTCCACCGCTTCCGCCGGATCGAGCGAGCCGCTTTGCAACTTCGCACGGGTCTCTTCCGCGATGGTTCCGAAAACGCTGCCGAGATAACCGCCGACGCCTTCCAGCACCGCGGCGTAGAGCTTCTCCTTGTTGCCGAAGTAGTAGGCGATCGCGGCCACGTTCTGGCCCGCCTCATCCGCGATGTCGCGGACCGAGGCATTCTCATAGCCCTTGTCGCCGATCTTCTTCAGCGCCGCCAGCAACAGCTTGCGCCGCGCTTGCTCGCCTTTGTTCGGACTCGTCGGAAACAATTCCCGCTGCACGGCGGAGAAATTCAACGATCGTCTAAAAAAGTCAAACGATTGTGTAAGAATAGATTTCTTCGCGGGGAGATGTCGGATTGCGAGGACTTGGGAGGCGGACAGTAGCGACGGGGGCTGCCCACGGCCACGGCCGCCCGCGCCGACCATACGAATGCCATCACTCCTCACATGTCAGCTCGACAGTTGAATGCCTCGGGGCCGCGGGAAGAACCCAAGCACATCTGATAGAGAGCCCAATTTTCGAGGGCATCCACAGCCCATCTCACTTACGAGTCGCTCATCTTCTTCATCAAACTAGTCCTTCATCGGAATTTCACCTAACGTTGTTTGACTTCGCCTCAACTCCCCGCCAAACAGCCGCTCAAGCAATGAAACGAACCTCCCTTATACTTCTACTTGCTGGAACGATTCCGGCTATCCTTTGGGGACAAACCCAAAACGAACAAGGCGTAACTGAGATCACGGAAGCGCAAATCATCAACGACCTTCCAGATGGAGCCCCTTCGGAACCAGCACCGCCACCTGCCAAGCTCGTTGTTGCGCCCGAAGACGTGATTGAAACCAAGACGGTTGAAGCTGGGGAGAGGCAGATCACTATCGAAAAGATCGCGCCACTTCAGCTCCCGCTCGTGCCGGAACCGGCCCAGCCACCTGATCCGCTTTCTCCTGAAGTTCAGCAGCAGCTCCTTGAACTCGGCGAAACCCATCGCGAAACGACTTTCGTCTTTATCGGAGCGACTATTTTCCAAGCTGCCGATTTGCCCGGTCCAAGGACACTTGTACGGGTATGGGATCAAGAAACCCAAGCCTCCTATTCCTGCTGGTCATCGGCAAATTGGAATTGGTTGGGCGGAGTCGGAAGCTTTCAGGGGGAAGATGGCCGGCAATACGCCTTGATCATGAGCCACAGCAGCATGGACGTCGACGGATGGTCGGAGTTCTTGGAGGAGCAAGGCACGGCATACGATCTGCCCACGGTGCCCGAACTGCCCGCGGGCGAGGCCAGCTTTGTCGTCTCCGAGGGAGCCCCGGCGGCCGAGGCCTTGTCACCTGTTGTTGCCCTTCACCAGCTCTACAACAAGGACGGCGAGAGGCTGAAAGCTGCCTACGAAGGGCGCCAGCGCGCGCAACAGGAACGGGAAGAGTTCCTCCGCGCCAACCCGCCGCGGCCGAAGGGCATCGTCATCCGCCACTGGCGCATGGACGAAGCCGGGCAGCAAGGAATCACCCCCAAACCCGCCGTCGCACGATGAAGCTCGATTTCTTGAAGCGAGGGCCACTCCTGATCATCGGCGCGGCGATCATCGTCACCACCGCCCATGCTCTGATCGACGCCGACAGCGACGGCATGAGTGATGTCTGGGAAGGGGAACACGGTTTTGCCGTCTCCGGCACTCAGCCGTCCCATCAACTGCCAACCGCTGATCCGGACGGGGACGGCTGGACGAACCTTGAGGAATCCCAGGCCGGAACCGACCCAAGCTCGGGAGTTCCGCCAGAGGGTATCCTGAAGCCCACGGTTCTCAAGCACCCCGACTTTTCCACCGTCTTCACCATCAGTTGGCCGTCGCTTGAAGGGAAACAGTACAAGCTCTACGTCTCCCCCGACCTCTCCTCCGGAAGCTGGGTCCAGATCGACAGCCCGATGATGGGAACCGGCGCGACCATCGAATACGGTACGGAAGCCATCGACGAGGACGGCTACCTCCCTGATCGCCTGTTCTGGAAGGTCTCCGTGGCTGACGTCGACAGTGATGGCGATACCTACACCGACTACGAGGAGCTTGCGAAGAAACTGAATCCTAACAGAGCCGATACCGACGGCGATGGATTTCCCGATAACACGGATCCGGATCCCTTGGATTTCGCGGACAAGGACGGAGCCAATCTCTCCGGAAACGTGACCACCGGTCTCCTTGGGCGCTGGGACTTTGAGGGCGGCGGGCCGGACGATGTCACCCTCGTTTCCACCCCGAATAACGAGGCGGGCGCGATCGACATCGGCAACACGGGAGCAGGATGGGATGGACGAGATGACTGGCCGCGTGCTGCCAGCGGGATGCCTTGGGCATGCCTGCATCTGATCGCGGCCGATTCTCACGCGAAAGTCCCCACGACACGCTTGAATCACGACACCCACACCTGGGCGATGTGGATCAAGTTTCCCCGGGCGACTGTCTCGTCGCCAGGTGCCCTTGATTCCTCCGCCGGGAAGCGCACGCTCTTTGCCGTCGGAAAGGACGAGACATTGTCGAGCAACGACCCCGATTCGCGTCCGATTGTTCAGTGCTATTTCGATGGCAAGGGCACCACAAACAACTCGTCCGACAATCGCCTCGTTCTATCCAATTGGGACGACGGAGTCGAAAGTCAGCTCGCTTCGTGGAGCGTTCCCGCCGCATTGGACGACGGCCAATGGCACCACATCGCAATTTACTTCGACGATAACGAAGGCGGCCGCGGAAAATATCGAGCTTGGTACGACGGTGGCGCATTCGACGACAACCAGAAAGATATTATTGCGGGAAACGTCTTTACATACACTCTCAATGCGGCATCGCACCCTTGGTGCTACCTTGGGAGATTCATGAAATTCATCCCTCCCGGGCAGGGACATGAAACGCTGGGAGCTCAAATTGATCGCTTGCGGGTTTACAACAAGGTCCTGCAGCCAAGCGATGTCCTCGCGCTCTACAATCAGGACATCGATGACGACGGTCTTACCGACCGCTTTGAGTCGAGAACCCGGTTCTGGCGTGACCACAATCACGACAAGATCGACCAGCAGTCCGAGACTACCTTCCCGGTAAGCCCGTTCTTGAACGATCCAGCTGGTTCCGATCATGACGGGGACGGCCTTTCGACCCACGATGAACAGACGCGTGGAACCAACCCTTGGAAGGCCGACAGCGACGGCGACCTGCTGCCCGACGGTTGGGAAGTGGAACACGGGAGTTCTCCGAGCGATACCGACGGATTGACCGCCACAGAGGAATACAAATGGGGGACCGATCCGAAGTCGGCGGATACGGATGGCGACGGCACAAACGATAGTGACGAAACCACCCAAGGCTCCCATCCCAATGATGCTTCGGACGGCGGCCAGCCGCTGCCAGCAGACCAGCGTCTTGCCATCCGCATCGGCGTGGGTGATCAGAGCGGGAGCCACTCCGAGGATTACGTTGTGGAATGCTACCGCATCGATATCGAGACGGGCGAGGAGAAGCTGCATTACATCGTCCGGAGCGGCGGCTTTGGCCAATACACCGAGCAAGACTACAACATCTTCCGCAAGGATCAGACCTACACCTTCCGGCTGAAGTGGCAGGGTACGAGTACCGGAACCTCGAGCAGCGGGGCGAGCGACGGACCGGACTATGACTATACCTTCAAGGTCATTCCCCAGGCCAGCCATGGAGGTATCCTCATCGACTCCTGGGACAAGGACCGCGGCTCGATTGGCCTCGGTAAGAAGCTGCTCGGGGTAAACCGGAATGATGTTGCCGCAGATGAGAGTGCCTTCAAGGAGGAGATCGAGAACCGCCGGGTCGTCCTTTATTCGATCCAGACGCACTCGCAGGATCGCATGTTCGCTGGCTCGGTGACGACCCTGCGCGGCTTCGAGAGACTTCAACTCGTCATCACGAACCCCGAGACTGGAGAGGACTTCGGCACCCACGGTTACCTTGCGGGCGAGGGTGACACGCGCGTTTACCAGTCCCTGAAGGGTATGCTCGGTAGCGAGGACGACCAGGGGACGGACGTGAGGGACCCCCGGGTGTGGTTTCTCCAGGATACCCTCAACTACCGACGGACCGAATTCTATCTGGTCTCGGGTGTAAAGGGGGAGGGCTACGGGAAAATCAAGGTCGAGGCCAGGTTCAATGGCCAGTCCCTTGGTAGCGTGGAGCGGTCCCTTCAAGCTCATACCCAGTTTGAAGAAACCATCGACATGGTGACGGGATGGGCCGCCGGAAAAGGCTTCCGCATCGACCCCGGCGCAGCCGGCGGAACGATTGCAGCCCGGAACAACCTCACGGACGGGGCTGGGCTCAGCGAGCCGGAACTGTGGGCTACGCCCACTCTGATCCCGTTCATGCTCATCGGACATCAGGTGGAGGGGGTGACGATTGTTGCGCGGGGGCTGGGGGAGGGGATTGTTGCAGGTCTGAAAGACGATCTCGAGTTCGCGGGATTGCTGGCAACTGGTGCTATGATCGCGGCGGATTGGACGGCGGCGGCACTACAAAGCGAGATCCAGAAGTGGCAAGACGACCCATTGGCTCGCATGTCCGAGTTGCATGGGATCATGACTGACTTCTTCCAGAAGCAGGTCTATGAGCCGCTCGGAAACCTTGTAGCCGATCTCTCCACTTTTGAGGGATTCAAGAAGCTCTTCTGGCAAGCGGTGGCAAAGGGGATCACCATCTCAATGGCCGCCAACAACCTGAACATTTGGGAGAAGACGGTCGACGCTCTCGGCGAATGGTTTGACGACTTCGGGAACCGTATGGCGGCGGGAGCTGAGAGCGCCGCATGGATCAATACCCCGTTTGCCAAGTCCGGGCTCCTGGCAGAAGGCACTCAGGTCTTCAGGGAACAGTGCTATACGTTTGGATATACCTTGGGATACATGTGCGAGCAGGTCGCAGTGGGCATGCTTACAGGAGGTGCCATGAAGATCGGCCAAGTTGCTCTGAAAGGTGGGGTCACGTTGGCGGGCAATCTCGCAAAGCGAACCGCGGGAGCGATTGCGATGCGAGGGCACTGGATGAAGGCGTTATTAGGAAACTCGTCCCTCGGAGACGCGCTTGTACGTTTCGGGTATGAGCGTGGATTGCTGCTTTGCGCGGTGGAGCCGGTTGGACCGTCGATCAAGGAGAGCGTTTTCGAGATATTGGAGAAGCTCTTTACGAGGTCCGGGTTCCAGCGTGCCACCTTCAATTTCAAAAACTTGCTCGACGACATTACCAAGCCCGGAAGCAATATGCGGGCGCTTGTGGCCAGCGCTGGCGGGGAGGCCTTGATTCAACGCAGGGCTGCTCAATTAGCCGTACTCTTGGGAGATCAATGTGACGAGACAATCATGAAGAATTTCCTCAAGGTCGCTGAAGAACGACTAATCATCCTTCGACCAGCCCCCGACGGACATGTGGTGGACGAATTCTTTGAAGGATTCTTCCGCTGCTTCGAAGGGAATCCGTCGCTCATGGTGAATGCCGATACCGCCGAGCTATCGCTCTCGCAGTTGTCCGCAAATGGCAAGGCCTACTTGAAGAGCTTCCTTTCGGACCCCGACGCAGGTAATCTGTGGAAAATCGACGATCCCCTTTGGGTGGATGAGGATATCGCGATTCCCCACAACTATTGGGTCCGAGGCCTGCTGGCGGAAATCGACGTCTATAAGAGAGTGTACAAATCGCAGGGATTCACGCATCATCCCACTGCCGCGGGATTCGATTTGTCAGATGATGTTACCTGGGTTCAGATCAAGTCGGTCAAGAACCCCGGGGGTGCAATTGACGGGATGAAGAAAGCGATTGACAAGCTTGCCGCTAGCCGACCAGATTCCGGTGATCTGAAGCTCCATATCCTTGCGAAGCCCGGCACTGATACTGCGGGCCTGAAGTCTGCTCTCGACAATTATTTGGGCGGTAAACCTTACGAAAGTCGATTTGAAGTGGAAATTGAGTTTTATGATTTGGGGCCACAATGATTTCCAACAAAAAATATTTCGAGGTCTCTTTTCCTAATGTGCCGAAGCCGGTGGTCGATGTTTGGCGCTGTCTTGTTGGCTATTTGGAAGCCTCAGGTTGCCTCCCAAGTAGCTTCATATTTCAACAGATCACCGGTCACCCCGAGCGCTTTCAATCTGAAAGGGATTTAAAGGTTTCTCACGAAGAAGTTGCCGATTTGATTCAAAACAGAGACTTATTCGGATTTGCAGTAGATACCGGTCACTCGGCCAGAAGTGTTGCCTTTAGTATGACTAAGGCAAAGACAACTGGAGATCAGACAGTGCTCTCATGCAGGATCGAATGCCAGTCGAAAACCCCCGCCGATTGGTCCCGATTGATCGAGGGACTTCTTTCTTTGTGGCCCGGAATTGGAGGTTGGCAGTGGGATAATTTGTATAAGGTATGGCAAGGAACAATATCGGAGAACGTCTATGAAGCGAACTTTGGAGCGATTCCCCCGGGCGTGAGAATGGTGGGTGGTGGTGGTCTCGGTGGCCATGGGAAGCCGAAGAGGAAATTCATCGACGTGTCGCTCAATCCCGGGCGGGCCAAGGAATTGCTTCCAATGGTAAACTTCTATCCTTCCAGCGAGATGTGGTTAGGGCCACATTTTTGGCAGTACGCATCTTGCACGAAGCAGGAGGTTCTCGATTCGGATATTTTCCTTATTAAAAGAGATTTGCCAAACTTTCTCTATTTGAAGACTTGGCCTGAGCCATTCAGGCGGCCCGATGGCGAGCAAGGACGCATCCAGCAAAAGCTCTGGCGGCTGCTTTTCCACGAGGACTGTGAATGGCCACCGAGTTCGGGCGGGATCTCCGATAAACCGATTTATGGTCCGCCTGAACTGATGCCTCGCGATGAAATCGCTTAGGGAACAAATTTTGGAGCCCAATGGTTTCGAATCGGATTTTCTTTGAAGTCGCTCTCCTCTCCATGCCCAGTCCGGTTTAGGACGCTTGGGATACTCTAGTCGCGTTCCTTCAATCGGAGAAGGCTCTCCCGAAACAATTTTCCCTTTCGCAAATTGCCGGGCATCGCAAAGAGCTTCAAAGGGAAGCCGACCTAAAGCTTAGCCCCGATGAGGTAAGAAGTGTCATTGTCGAAAGGGATCTGAGTGCCTTCACGGCCATCTCCGGAGATTCAAATAAACAAGCTCATTACCGTCTGTTTGGAGGAAGAAATCCGAGTGAGAGCGCTTCCCTAACTGGAATCATAAATAACGGATTTAAAGCACCTGATTCATGGGGAAAGCTGATCGAGGGCATGTTGATCCAATGGCCGGGCATCGGAGGATGGCAATGGCGATCTCTTTACGAAACGTGGCAGAATTCTTGCGTAGCGGGGTCTTACGAAAGAAAATTCGGAGTCATGCCTTCTGGAATTCGCCGTTTCATTCAATCTGACGGCGGTGGAATCGGCTCCGGTAGGGACATGATCGACATTTCGGCAAACTCCGGCCGAAGAAAGGCCCTGCTTTCTGCGTCAAATTTCCATCCCTCAGCCGAAATGTGGCTTGGCCCGGATTTCTGGCAATTCGCCAAGTGCTCAAAGAAGGAAGTGCTTGCAGCGGATTTCTTCATCGAGATCCGCGACACCCCCCATTTCCTCTACCTCAAAAGCTGGCCACAGCCCTTCACTCGCCCCGATGGTGAACAAGGCCGCACCCAACAAAAGCTGTGGCGCCTTCTCTTCCACGAGGATTGCGAGTGGCCGCCTGGCTCGGGGCTGATTTCAGACGAGGCGGTGTATGGCCCGCCTGAATTGATGCCTCCCGAGGGTGCGACATGACCGGACACGCGTGTTGTTCTCCAAAGATTTCCAATCAAAGACATTTGAAGTAGCCTTTCCCCAAGTTCCGGTGCCCGTCACCGAGATCTTGCGGGTTCTGATTGGCTTCCTGGCGAAAAAAGTAGGCGCTGCTTACTTCTTCCGTCGTTTTGCCTTTTGGGGCTTTCCAGCTTTTTGTGGTTTCCCCTTCGGCGGCCATGTCTTCTCGAACTTCGGCGTCCGCTCCTTCTTTGCGCGCGGCGGTGGGGTGCCCTCCCATTTGATGGGTGCCCCGTGGACTTTGGCGGTGGGCTCACCGGCGATGCGGAAGTCGATGAACTTGCCTTGGAAGTCGATCCGCTGGACTTGCAGCTTCACCTTCTGGCCGAGCTGGAATTGCTGGCCGCTGCGGGAGACGTAGCGCATCTGAGCGTGTTCGAAGTGCCATTCGCCGCGTGGGAGGTCCTCGCGTTTCACGAGGCCGCGCGCGCCGATATAGGTAGCCTCCACCAGCAGGCCGGCGTTGCGGACGTCGGTGATCATGCCGTCGAATTCCGGGGGCGGATCCTGCTTGGAGCAGCCATCGAGGTACTCGAGCATCTTGATCTGCTTGGTCTCGTTCTCGGCTTCGGCCGAGGTGCGCTCGGTGTCGGAGATGTGGCGCGAGAACTCGGCGAGCTCGGTTTGGCCCGCGACCTTGTCGGGGAGCTTCGGAGGATTGGTGAGGTAAGGTTGGAGCGAGCGGTGGACGATCAAGTCCGCGTAGCGGCGGATCGGGCTGGTGAAATGGCAGTAGTCGGCCTTCGCCAAGCCGTAGTGGCCGAGTGGGTCGGGCGCGTAGGCGGCGCGCTTGAGGCTTTTCAGCAAGCCCAGCTTGATCAGGTGCTCGTCCGGGCGCCCCTTCGACGAGTCGAGCAGTTTTTGGATGTGCGCGCGGTTCGAGAGGTCGCCGGGCTGATAGCCGTGGGCGCGGGCCGTCTCCGTGAACTCCGCCAGCCTGCCAAAATCCGGATCCTCGTGGACGCGGTAGATGGTCGGCTTATTGCGGACCTTCAGGACGTGGGCCACGGCCTCGTTCGCCAGCAGCATGCATTCCTCGATGAGCTGGTGGCTGGCAGTGTGCTCGACCTGGTGGACCTCCACCGCCTTGCCCTTGTCATCCAGCTTCACGCGGATCTCCGGCATTTCGAGGTCAAGCGCGCCGTCCTTGAAGCGCTTCTTGCGCAGAACTGCCGCCATCCGCCACGACTCCTGGACCATCTCGGAGAGATTTTCCGGCGAGCCTTCGGGAGCGGGTTTGCCATCGAGGATGGCCTGCGCCTGCTCGTAGGAAAGCTTGGACTGGCTGTTGATCACCGCATCGCAGAAGTGGGTCTTGAGGACTTTTCCTACCGGGGAGATTTCGATCACCGCGCACTTGGTCAGCCGGTTCACGCCGGGCTTGAGCGAGCAAATGCCATTGGAAAGCTCGGGTGGCAGCATCGGCAGCACGCGGTCCACCAGGTAGGTGGAGTTGCCGCGTTCGGAGGCTTCCTTATCCAGCCGGGTGCGCGGCTTGACGTAGTGCGACACGTCGGCGATGTGGACGGCGAGCGTCCAGCCCTTGTCGTGGCGCTCCACCCAGATCGCGTCGTCGTGGTCCTTCGCATCGGCGGGGTCGATGGTGATGACGAGGCGGTCGCGCCAGTCCTCGCGGCGGGCGACTTCCTGTGGATCAACTTCCTCCGGCACGGCTCGCGTCTCGGCGAGCACGTCCTCGGGAAACGAGGTCCGCAAGCCGTGGCGATGAATGACGGCCACGATATCGACGCCGGCGTCGCCGGGCCAGCCGAGCACTTCGAGAATCTTCCCGCGCGGGGTGCGGTTCTTTTCCCACTCGTCGAGATCGACCACGACGAGTTGGCCGGGCTCGGCGGTGGTGTCGCCGAAGATGTCGATCTGGCCGGCCAGCGCGGGATCCTCGGTTTCCACCCAGATGAACTTCGCCTTGCGGTGGAAGGTGCCGACGATCCGACCGCTGCGGCGCTCGAGAACCTTTTCGACCTTGCCGCGGGCGTCGGGCTCCTCCTCGGGTGCCTGGGGACCGCGACTGCGCTCGCGCTCGCGTTGCTTCCACGGCTCCGGTTTCGGCAGGTAGAAGGAGATGAGCACCCGGTCGCCTTCCAGCGCGGTGCCGGTGTCGCGGCGGGGAATGTGGACGCGCGAGTGCTTCTTGATGTCGATGCCGGTGGCGGCGTTGTCCGGGTCGGTGGCGTCCGGATAGAACCACGCGTGGCCTCGCGGCAGGAAGCGGATGGTGCCGCGCAGCTTGTCGTGCCCGGCGGGACGGGGGAGCTCGTAGCGGCCCTTGCGGCCATCGGCGATCAGACCCTCGCGGCTCATCGCAGCGAGTTCGGAACGCAGCAATGGGCGATCGTTCGAGGAGAGGGAGAGGTCGCGGGAAAGTTCCGACTTATTCATCGGGCGGTAACCTTTGCCGCCCATCAGGCGGAGCAACGCGCTCCGCAGTTCTTTTCGATCCATGGTGCCCGACGATGGCCGCTGAAGGGCGTTCTGGCAATCCGCGAACCCGAAAAGCACTTGGCAGCGCAAGGGCTTGGAGTAATTTGGCGGCAGCCTACGCGGGAAAAACGCAGGATTGCCACCGCGCCCCGGAACCGCTTTCTTTCGCTGAACCTGCAATCAACGCATCACGTCCCTATGAAAACCCGTCCTTATCGCCGCTCGCAGCGCGGTTTCACGCTCGTCGAGCTCCTTGTCGTCGTCTCCATCATCATCGTGCTGGCCGCGATGAGCTTCGGCGCCATTTCGATCGCCACGAAGAAGAAGAATGCCGTGACGACCCTGACCGATGTCACGGCCCTCGCCTCCGCCCTGGACCGCTACTACGACGAATACAACAAGCTGCCGAATGTGGGCTCGCAAGACGAGATGGTCGCGGAAGGCCAGTCCGGTGCCGAGCTTCTCACGATCCTGCTGGGCAAGGAAGAATCCAGCGGCGAGATGCAAAACCCGCGGCAGATCGTCTTCCTCACTTCCCGGAATACCAAGAACAAGAAACAGGGTGGCCTGGTTTACAGCAACGGTAATCAGGTCGAAGGCCTGTATGACGCCTGGGGACGCCCGCTGAACATCAAGTTTGACGAGGACTTCGACGGTGAGATCCAGAACCCGATCAAGCAGGGCGACATCGTCCGCGGGAAGAAGGTCATCATCTGGAGCTTCGGTGCCGACGGGAAGTTCGGCGACAATGATGAGGTGAAGTCCTGGTAATCCGGACGCTCCGATAAATCGCTCTCATGAGCCCCGCCCGGCTAAGTCCGCGGCGGGGCTTTTCTGTTTGGCCGGGGTGCTTCCAAGGTCATGACCTTCAAGGGCTTCGTTCGACGAGTTGGTGGTTTTGCGCAAATTCCGAGATTAAAAATGATGTGGCTTAGAAGCTGCGACGTTTGGGGCAACCGAGTTCTAGATTTCAATGCGCCTCAATCCGATTCGATCCCGACGCCCCCCAAGCCTTTCCCGCCACGACCGCGGCTTCGCTCTCGTGGCGTCACTGATGCTGATGGTGGTGATCACCTTGCTTGCCGTCGGGCTGCTGGGACTCTCGACCATCGAAGTGCGCAAGAGCGGCCTCGAGTCAGCCCGCCTCCGGGGCCAGGCCCCGGCCCAGCCGGCGGGCGTCGCGCTCCAAGCGGTCGCCAAGCGCATGCCGGAGGCCAAGGCCTTTCAGGCGGCCACAAACTGAATTTCCGTGGCTAAGGATGGTCGCGGGGCGGTGGCCGTGCAACACGCGGCCTCCGCCCCGCTTTTTATCTCCGGGGAGATACTAGCTCTGGGGAAAATCGTTCAACGTCCCCGTGGCGGACGTCCACCACCGCCCGGGCCGGGCCGGCGGCCCTCGCCCTGAGGTGGCGGGCCTTGCTGGTCTCCCTCGCCATCCGGCTTTTGAGGGGGGTGCGGCGGGCGTGGATGAAGCTCGCGCGGCGTCAATTCGCCATCGTCGTTCTTGTCGAGCTTCGCCAGCGCTTCGGGCGCGGCCTCGATTTCCTCGGTCGAAAGCTCGCCATTGCGATCCTTGTCGAGCGCTGCCAGCAGCGGCGGGACCGGACCGCGCGGGCGGCGGGCCTTCCTGTCTTCCTGGCCTTGCTCGTCCGCCGGCGGTTCTTCACCCTCCGGGGCACCTTCCGGTGGCTTAGGCCGCAGCTCTTTCTTCGAGATGGTGCCATCGCCATCGATGTCGAGCGTGCGCAGCGATTCGGAGGCGGCTTCGATTTCCTCGGCGGACAGCTTCTCGTCGCCGTCGGTATTGAGCGCTTCGAAGATCGGCAGCGGCGGGTGAGGAGGGCGACCCGGTGGCGGTCCCTGAGGTTCGTCCTGGGCTTGGCAGGCGAGGGCCGCCAGCAGTGCCGCGGCGAAGGTGATGGTTGTTTTCATGTTCGGTCGGTTGGTTGGTTTCGCGGCGGAGAACCGTCTCACGCCATCGAGGAAACCATCGCTTTGTTAAGCACGTGTGTGGGTGACGATGAATTCGTGTAAAAGTTGGCGAATGCCGGGGAATCGGTGCCGCAGGGCAGGTTGCCGGTCGCTTTGCGCCGCCCTTTGTTAAGGCCTCGTAAAATCGGTGGCCTGTTCCGCCCGCTTTGGCGCATGCTCCGCACGATGACTCCCGTTCCGCCCGCCCGGCCTTTGCTGGTGGTTGATGACGATCGCAAGCTCTGCGGATTGATCCGCGACTATCTGCTTCCCCACGGCTGGCAGGTGGACATGCGCCACAACGGACCGGAGGGCCTCGAAGCTGTGCGCGGCGGAAAGTACGAGGCAGTGCTGCTCGACGTGATGATGCCCGGCATGGACGGCTTCGAAGTGCTGCGTGAGCTGCGCAAGTCCTCCACCATCCCGGTGCTGATGCTCACTGCGATGGGCGAGGAAGCCGACCGCATCGTCGGACTCGAACTCGGCGCGGATGACTATTTGCCGAAGACCTTCTCCAGTCGCGAGCTGCTCGCCCGGCTGCGCGCCGTCACCCGCCGCAGCGTGGTCTCCGAGAAAGGTGCGGCAGCAAGTACGAAGGATCTAGTATGTGGCGCACTCATCGTGAATGAGGAAAGCCACGTGGCCACGCTGGCGGGCGAGGCGCTCGATCTCACCGCGTTGGAGTTCGCTATCCTCACTTCGTTGTTGAAGGCGAAGGGCCGGGTGAAAACACGAGAATCGCTGCTGGAGGAGGTGTCCGACCGGCGCTTCGACGTCTTCGACCGCTCGATCGACGTGCATGTCTCGCAGCTCCGTCGCAAGCTCGGTGACGATGCCAAGCAGCCGCGCTTCATCCGCACCATCCGCGGCGTGGGCTACAAGCTGGAGGACACCACACCATGAAGCGCCGCGTCCGCTTTCCGCTGATGGCGAAGATGCTGCTCTGGCTGTGCGTCCATCTCGGCGTGCTCGCGGCGGCGTTCTTCATCTTCGTCGCATGGCAGCTCCGGCTTGGCTTGGATTCCTTCTTGAGCGGCACCGCGGGAGAACGCCTGCGCGATGTCGGGGAGCAGGTGGCGACGGAACTCCGCGACGCACCCCGCCGCGAGTGGCCGGAGATCCTGCAGCGCCGCCAAGCCGCGCTCGGGGTCGAGGTCTTCCTTCAACTGGGTCCCGGTGACTGGGTGAGAGGTGCGCCTCAAAAGATCCCGCCGAATATTGACCAGCGCATCAAGGGCTTCCGTCGTCCCGAGCCCCGGCCTGCCCGCGGTCCCGGGGGACTTCACGAGGAACGAGGAGGACCCGGCGATCAAATGGGGCGGCCACCGCGCGGCCGTGAGGGTCGCCCACCGCCGCCGCGATTCGATGGCCCGCCGGAGGAGGAAGAGGACTTGTTCATTGGCGATCCAAGGCCACCTGAAGTACGCGACGGAATCCGGCCCGGCCCCCGTGAGCGACCGCTGCGAGAAGCGGATCCGATTCGCCTTGCGACCGATGGTCTAGCTCCGCGCGCACGGCCGGACTTCCTCGCGCGTGGCATGGGCGGCGATGGCTACTGGGCCGGCATCGATCTACCGCTCTCCGAGCCGCCCGCCCAACAGCCACTGCACGGTTTGCTGGTGCTCCGCGCCGCGGAGATTTCCGGCAACGGCCTGTTCTTTAATCTCAAGCCATGGGTGATCGGCGGCTTGGTCGTGCTCGGCCTGAGCTTGCTACTATGGGCACCGTTTTTCTTCGGCATCACCCGCTACCTTTCGCGCTTGTCGAGGACCACCGAGGCGATTGCCGATGGGAAGTTCGATACGCGGATCGGTCTTTCGCGCTCCGATGAACTCGGCAGCTTGGGAGATTCCATCGAGACGATGGCTTCGCGGCTCGACCGGCTCGTGCGTGGCCAGAAGCGCTTCCTCGGCGATGTCGCGCACGAACTTTGCTCACCGCTTGTCCGCATCCGCACCGGTCTCGGCGTGCTCGAATATGGCCTGACTCCGGAGCAGCAGGTGCGCTTGGAATCGATCGAGGAGGATGTCGGCGAGCTTTCTCAACTGGTTTCGGAGGTGCTCGCTTTTACGAGAGCCAGCACGGCACCGGGATCGGTGCGCTTGGAAGCGGTCGAGCTTGTGCCTGTGATCCAGCTTGCGCTTTCCCGCGAATGTCCGGGCCAGAAGGCCGAACTGGAGATCCCGGAGAAGCTGGCCGTGCTTGCCGACAAGAGTCTCTTCGCCCGGGCCGTCGCCAATGTCCTCCGCAATGCCGCTTGCCACGGGGGCGATGAATGCGAGCTGAAGATCTCCGCGACCCCCAACGGTGATGAGGTGGAGCTTCGTCTCGCCGACAATGGCCCTGGCGTCGATCCCGCGGATCTACCGCGTCTCTTCGAGCCCTTCTACCGTCCTGACGCCGCCCGCACCCGTGAAGCAGGTGGTGTCGGGCTGGGTCTCGCCATCGTTCGTTCGGGAATTGAGGCCTGTGGTGGCACGGTTCGCGCCGAATCCGCCTTGCCGCATGGGCTTTGCGTGGTGTTCCGGCTGCCCGCTGCAAGCGCCGAGGCGCATAAGAATTGAAGCGCGCGGAAAAACTTCGCGGGCTGAATCCTGCAAAATCAATGGCTTGCGGGGATCCGGCTGAAAAGTTTCCAAAAAACCTCTCGAAAGGTGTTGACCGGGGGATCTGCCTATGTAGGTTTCTCCCCGCCGCGCCACACAGCGCAGCGCGAGAGACGAGAGTCGATCGCGGTTCTTCTTCACAGAAGGCGAACCCGATCGGCTTTTTAGTCCCCTCGAAACG